>CAYJIQ010000317.1:0-1541 GCA_964370275.1 uncultured Christensenellaceae bacterium | reverse complement strand
CGAACATGGGGCAGTCGTATTACAGGCGGCGAACAGACCCAATGGCTAAGATAAGCAAAATCGAGGCAGTCGATAATTACTGCAGAATTTACTCAGGACAAACTCTTTTGTGTTCGCTGACACCGGATACGGTATTTTCGCATTACCTAAAAGAAGGCATGGAATTGTCAAAAGAATTTGTGGACGAGCTTATCCGTGAAGACGAGGGCAGGCGCGCGGTTAGCTCTGCGCTAAACTACATATCTTACTGCTCACGGACAGTCAAACAAGTTCGCCAAAACCTACAAAAAAAGGCATTTTCCGCCGCCGGCATTGAATACGCCATAGAGAAGCTCTCTGAATATGGATATCTGAACGACGCAAACTATGCTGATATTTATGCAAAAAGCCTGTCGACAAAGATGGGGCCAAGGCTTGCAAAAGCAAAGCTTTATTCCAAGGGTATTGAAGGCGAACTGCTCCAAAATGCCACCTCAACCGTTGCGCAAAACCAGCTTGAAAGCGCAACCATATTATACGATAAGCTGCAAAAAAAATACGCCTCACTCGACGAGAAAAAGCGTAGACAGCGAATTTACGGCGCTCTTATGCGAAAGGGCTATGAATGGAGCGAAATAAGCGTACTTTTTGAAACATACGATGACTGACATTCGCGGTTTTATAAACCCCCTTTAAAACTGCTAAACTTTGATCAGTTTTTCGGTATAGTCTCTTTTTGAATCCGTACCCGCTATTACCGAATAGACATCCGAGCACAAAGTATCATATTTTAATAGCTCTGATTCACAATTCACGGGAGACACAACGATGTTTTGTATGTTACTCATGAGAAATTCACACCCCTTTTTTACACCCAGAACCCTCGCATAGACGGGTTCATTTTTTAACATTTCAGCCTTACTTTTAGTTAAGTTAAGGAGCACATTTAGCAATACCCTCCTGATTCTTGAAAGCGGATATCTCTTGCTCTTTATGCCGAAAATAAGCTCTTCATAATTTTTTGCACTCTTTGCTGTGCGAATTATTTTGTTTTCCATCCCTTCGCCAACACATAAAATATCAGCTATTTCATGTGCATTTTTTGTCCTTAATGAATACATCAGCAATTTGAACATATCCTCTTCAAAGACTGCATTTTCTGTGTATTTTCTTACATTTTCGCCAACACCATGAAAATTTTTATTGTTTTTTATTGCATCACGCACAAAGCTCGCACTCGGGTAATCGGACTCTTCCATGCTGTCGTGCCTCGCACCTACTCGCTTTACGGTAAATGGCTCTAATTTACTGTTCGTTTTAAGAATCGCCCTTAGATATCCCACAGCAAGAAGGTTATTTGGGCTTGCCATAACACGTTTGTGCTGAGCAGGAAGCGACTGCGCTATTGCCGTCGCATGAGTGATACCGCTTCTCAATGCGATTTTTATGTCCGGATTATGCTCGTTCTCGTTTAAATATTGCGCCGTACTTAAAAGCTCGCCGAGTAGCCCGGATTCACTTCCAAAGCTCACCGCCTGTGCATTTAGAAGATTTGCGACTTT
>CAYJIQ010000316.1:0-1615 GCA_964370275.1 uncultured Christensenellaceae bacterium | reverse complement strand
TCTGGTTTGGGCTTGCGTTTTTGTATGTGCCTGTTCCAAGGTTGCAACCGTGTTTGCAGTTTAACATGTCAACGACATCGGGAACGGGTCTGCTTGATTGTAAATCCTGTTTGTATTGCGCTATGTATTCATGAATATTCTTCATGCCCTCTATTTGTTTTATCCACATGCTGTCGCCGCAGTAATAGCTTATATTTTCAGCCAGTCCGCCGGGACGCGAGAATACAAAGCCGATGGATCCCGCTACGTTGTCAAAGTCACGAGGTTGGCTGTTTTCAATTACGATATTTCTTTCGTTAAGAGTTTCAACAAATTTACTAAAGGTCAAGTTATAGTTGATAGCACTTTGGGTGTTTGGGTCGATACATTCTTGTGTTTTACCGATACAGGGCGACAAAAAAGCAATTTTATCTTTAAAATTCAAGTGTTTTTTTAAATATACTGCAAGGCAAATTGCAGGGCTGTGAACGGGCGAGAGTCTCTCAATAATATCTGGATGATATTTTTCGATATATTTAACGACGACGGGACATGGTTGAGAGATAATATTTTGCGTTCCGTTTTCTTTAATTGCCTTAATATGAGCCCATGTGCATATGTCTGCTCCGAAAGATACATCGTAGACATGTTTAACCCCCATATCTTTTAGGCATCCTATGAGCTTTCGGGTGTTCGTAAAATTAAACTGTGCCGCAGGTGCTATTATTACGATAGGTGGTTCGCGCTTTTCTATATCTTCAAAAAACTGCTCTGTATTGTCGGAGTAGTTCCTTCCCTCATGGTCGCAGATGTCAATGCATTCTCCGCAGGAAATACAGCGGTTTTTTTTCACAATAACCTTGCCTTCTTCAGCTTCGAAGAGAGCTTCATTCGCACGGGTTGGGCATACAAAGATACATTTATTGCAACCTTTGCAGTTTTTTTCGTTTGTATATATGACACAATTGCTCATAATTGCCACCATGTAATTCTAAAACATTTTGAGTAAGCTTGCCTGCAGCGTAGTGCTTAAGATAATTTTACTGTATATAGCCAAAAAATACCGAAATATCAACGTAGTTATTATCGGGCACTTTGTCAAACTCTGAATTGTCTTCAATCAAAATATCCACTTCGTAAAGTGTATCTTTGTTGAGAGTTGTGTCCTGTGTGCGGAAGTTCCAACTTTCGCGGGGCATCAGTTCATAGTCGTCACCGTCATAAGAGTAAAGCTCTAAGTTTTGAGTGTCGCCTTCAATTCCGTTCATAAGCAAGGTTAGCGAGACATTGGAATTACCGTCAGTTGCTCCGAAGACTTTAACGTTATGCATCCAAGTTGCGGGGTTGTCTATAGCATCGTCAGAAACTACAGATCTGCTCATGTCGTCGAGGTCAAGTTCGCGGTAAGGCGAGTTTGTCAGGTATGCAAATCTATCCTGCATTCGCAATAACTCAAAATTACCCGTTGGGCAGTAAAGTGCATTTGTTTCCGGACTTGAATACATGCCGACCGCCATGTTGTTGTAGGCGCTAAGTGAAGAGACGTCATAGGCATATACCGTTTCACCTGTGTCAAAATCGAGGATTACATATTGCCACATAGAGGTGGTCATATCCTGTGCGTATCCGTAAAGAT
>CAYJIQ010000315.1:0-1640 GCA_964370275.1 uncultured Christensenellaceae bacterium | reverse complement strand
ATTTACTCAAAATGTCGTAAACGCCGCGCCGGTTTTGTGGGACATGCAAGTTGTAAGCAGTGAAGAAAAGGCACAGGTCGTTGTTGTTAATTCGGGAATTGCAAATGCATGTACGGGAAGTGAAGGGCAGCAGTGTTGCAAGCATACAGCACAGGCTGTATCAAAATCTTTTGGCGTCCCCGAACAAGGAGTGCTTATCTGTTCGACGGGTGTTATCGGAATGCAGATGCCAATTGATAGGCTAACAGCGGGAATAAATAAGCTTGCGGGAGAAAAATTTGATACAAGACAGGCTGGAAACCTGGCGGCAAGAGCGATAATGACGACTGACACACACGAAAAAGAAGTTGCTGTCGAGTTTGAAATAGGTGATAAAACGATAAGTTTAGCGGGGATGGCAAAGGGTTCGGGTATGATTCACCCCGATATGTGTACGATGCTCGGGTTTATCACGACTGACGCTAATATCACCAAATCTGCGCTGCAAAGCGCAATGAGTGCTGATGTGCAAGATTCATTTAATATGGTTTCAGTAGATGGAGACACTTCAACAAACGACACCGTGCTCCTGCTTGCAAACGGACGTGCTCAAAACTCCATAATTGAAGAAGGTACCCCGGAATATGAAAAATTTTGCGAAGCACTTAGTATCGTTACAACAAAGCTTTCTAAGATGATTGCGGCAGACGGCGAGGGTGCGACGGCTCTGCTTGAAGTTAGAGTAGTCGGAGCAAAAACCAAGCAACAAGCGAAAACTATAGCAAAGGCTGTTGTAACTTCGAGCCTAACAAAGACAGCAATTGCCGGCCACGATGCAAATTGGGGAAGAGTTCTTTGTGCGATGGGATATTCTGGTGCCGACTTTGAACCCGAAAAAGTAACGCTAAGTTTTAAAAGCTCGGCCGGCGAGGTTTGTGTCTTTGAAGAAGGAACGCCCGTTCATTTTGATGAAGCGGTCGCGACGAACATTCTTTCGCAAGATGAGGTTATAGCGATTGCGCAGCTTGGACTCGGAGAACACAGTGCGGTTGCATGGGGTTGCGATCTTACACACGAATATGTATCTATAAACGCAGATTATAGAAGCTAGCGGGATTGACAGTGAAAAGCCGGGCGTTTATAATATAAAAATATGAGTCAAAAAATTTTTACGAGGATGTAAGTGTATGAGTATTATAAAAAATCAAGCACTAGCGGCAAAGAGCACTTGTTCACTGCTCACAAAACTTACCGCAGGGCAAAAAAACGATATTTTAAAGGACATGGCGAACTCGCTTAGGGAGAAAACAAAACACATTTTAGAGCAAAATTCACTGGATTTGCAGAATGCAAAGTGTAATGGTGTGCCAACGCCTATGCTTGACAGGCTGATGTTAAACGAAGCTCGAGTCGAAGGCATGGCAAAAGGCCTAGAGTCGGTTGCAGCACTAAAAGATCCCGTTAGCGAGGTTATTGGCGGATACAGCCTGCCAAACGGACTATCGATTAAAAAAATTCGAGTTCCCATAGGGCTTATCGGAATTATTTATGAGTCAAGGCCAAACGTAACGGCGGATGCGGCAGGACTTTGCCTCAAGTCGGGAAATGCCGTTATATTAAAAGGCGGCAAGGAAGCAATTTACTCAAACACGGCAATCGTT
>CAYJIQ010000314.1:0-1663 GCA_964370275.1 uncultured Christensenellaceae bacterium | reverse complement strand
CCGAGAAAAACGAGCATTAGCAACAATATAGCCAAAGTAACACATATCAATATGCTGAAGTTTAAATCTCTTCTAAAAGCTTGTCTGATTTTAAGCATAATTATATCCTTTCATTTTATCGTGGTATTTACAAACTATTCGGTAAATATGAACAACTTGCGGTTCTTTAAGCGTTCCTGATATGAGGTTATTACAATACTCAAGATGAGGATAGCGCCCAAGAACAAATCGTTCCACGAAGAAGACAATCCAAGGAAAATAAGCGTCGTGTTGAGCAGATACATCGTTATTACACCCAAAATCGTTCCTAAGATGTTGCCTTGTCCACCTGTAACTTTCGCACCGCCGATGATAACCGCACCGACTATACTAAGCTCTGTGCCAACAAGTGAAACCGGGTTACTTGCGTTAATTCCGGCAATGTACATAATGCCCATAACAGCACCCATTACGCCCATATAACCATACACAAAAAGGTGTGTTCTCAGTATACTGAATCCGGCTCTTTTTGCCGCTTCTTTTGAACAGCCGATAGCAAAAACGCTTCTTCCCAGCATAGTCCTTTTTAAAATAAACCACGTGAGTGCTATAACCACTACAATTATTATGATAAACGTAGACAGCCCTATTTCACTTCCATATTCATCCTTATACGAAAACAGTTTAGAAGTACCAAACTCCGTGATTGCGCTGGGCATATCCATCGAGCCTATGTTCTTTGTGCCGATAAACGTAAGCAAAAATCCTTGAAAGAGTCCCGATGTAGCAAGCGTTATAATAAACGGCTCCATCTTTGTAACGTGAATTAGTACAGCATTTATGAGCCCGAGTGCAAGACCGATTACGCAAGCCACAGCAAACATGAAAAACATGTTGTTAATTCCGAGCGAAATCATAAGAGTGGTTGCGCAGTATCCGCTGAAAATAGCTATAGCTGTGAAGGAGACGTCGATTCCTCCCGAGATAACCACCACAAGCAGTCCCATAGCCGCAATCATAGTCGGTGCTGCTGATTTAACCATGTCAAAAAATGTTGCGGGATTCAAAAACTGGTTGTTTACCAATGTAACTATCAAGCTATATCCAACAATGATGAATACGAGAAACATCTCCGTAGAAAAGCCCTTTTTTGTTTTCTTGTTCATGATACCTCCTCCTCGTCTTTCGTTTTCTCTTTCAGGTGAAGGCTGCCGATAACGCCGGAAATCTGTTCGTCCACATCACTCTTTGCCATTTCTTCATCTGTAAACTCATGTGCAATATTTCCGTTATACATTACGCACACACGGTTGCAGTTCGCAACAATTTCCTCAATCTCATCCGAAATCAACAAAATCGCCATGCCTTCGTTTGCGAGTTTTTTAATTTGTTCGTAAATTTCCTTTTTTGCGCCGATGTCTACACCAACCGTCGGGCTGTCTAGAATAAACAGCTTAGGAGCGGTAGCCACCCATTTTCCAAGAACAACCTTTTGCTGATTTCCACCGGAAAGTGTCTTTATCTTTGTGTGTGCATTTGGAATTTTAACTCTAAATCTCTTTATCGTGTCGTCCGCCAGCTTCGCCCTCGCCTTTTCATTTAAAATACCAAAGGCGCCTTTTAGTTTATCAAAAACAGCAGTAGAGACGTTGTCTGTCAGATCCTTTTCAAGTAGCAATCCCTG
>CAYJIQ010000313.1:1346-1671 GCA_964370275.1 uncultured Christensenellaceae bacterium | reverse complement strand
ATTTATGCTGCCCAACGGCGAACAAAGCGATATTGCGGATTCAAAGGAATGTGCGGATGTTCTGTTGCAACTTTTCCCGGGCTTTGTAACTTGTGAGACTGTTTCGATTAAGAACGCATTTGAAGGCGTGAAAAGCGACATCTCAAAAAGTCAATTTTTTGATGATTCAGACAAATATTCTATGGGCAATACCGCTGCCAGACTGAGAATGGTTGAGCAATATGCACTTGCCAGAGGATATTTAGTTGCAGGTACAGACCACGCTACGGAAAACATCACCGGTTACTACACAAAACACGGTGACGGAGCCAGCGACTTTAACCCG
>CAYJIQ010000313.1:0-1336 GCA_964370275.1 uncultured Christensenellaceae bacterium | reverse complement strand
AAAGGATATGTAATAGATAGTGCAAAAGTGCAGCGCATTTTTAGCCTCTACGATATTTCTCTGCACAAGCGCAACCCAACCGCTTCGCCCATGAACCTTTGGTGGGCTCAAAATAAAAAATCGATCACTCATATCTTCCTGAGTTGTGATTTAATGCACGCAGAACACGAAGCCGAACTATACTCATGCATAACCGGCTTTATGGAAGAGCAAAGCTATCACAAGGTTTTTTATGTCAAAAGTGCGCACCATGTGATCCCAGAGTGTTTTTACAGTCTATCAAAGGCCGTAAACTCCCCAATTGCGCGGTACAACATCTTTGACATTGCAGAAGATGCGCCTACAATTAATGCAAAAAACGAAGCATTCGGGGCTTTAAAATTCAGCATCGGCAGTTGCGTAATTTTAAGCGGATGCATGGTAAAAGTAACCGAGCTTTCAAAGGACCTAACCAAAAACGGCTTTGAAGTATACATACTAAATAACGGAATATCAAATGAGATAGAAGACATGTCCGAACTAATTGATGCGGGCGTGAAGATTATATAAAATACGGAGGATAAAATGGTAGTAATCGAAATGAATGATGGTGGCGTTATAAAGGTCAAGCTCGACCCGACAGTCGCTCCAAAAACAGTTGAAAACTTTGAAAAGTTGGTGAACGAAGGTTATTATGACGGACTTAAATTTCACAGAGTTATCAAAAACTTTATGATTCAGGGTGGGTGTCCCCTCGGAAACGGCACAGGTGGCCCCGGCCACACAATCGTAGGCGAATTTGCAGACAACGGCTTTGCAAACCCGATTTCACACAAACGAGGCGTTATTTCAATGGCTCGCTCTATGGCTCCAAACTCTGCAGGATCGCAATTTTTCATCATGCACAAGGATGTTTTTCAGCTTGACGGACAATATGCGGCTTTTGGCGAGGTCATAGAGGGCATGGACATAGTCGATGCAATTGCTGAAACGGACACGGATTTTTCTGATATGCCGACACAAGACCAAGTAATGAAAAAAGTCTACATTACAGAAGACTAAAGCTTGTCTCTAACGCTCTTTGCAGCTGAAATTTTAGCTTCGCTTCCTTCTGTTGAAGGATGATAATATTTTCTCCCCACGAGGTTGTCGGGCATGTACTGTTGAGATACATAGTGCCCGCTGAAATCGTGGGGATATTTGTATCCTTTTCCATTCCCAAACTGTTCATGACCTTTGTAGTGTGTGTCTCTTAGGTGTGCAGGGACGGGAACTTGTGATGAATGTTCAGCATCTGCAAAAGCACTATCTATTGCAACGCAAACGCTGTTTGACTTAGGACTCTCACATATGAATA
>CAYJIQ010000312.1:0-1695 GCA_964370275.1 uncultured Christensenellaceae bacterium | reverse complement strand
GGGACTATGAAACGCTGACAAACGAGATTGCTCAGCTTGAAAGCGAAGGATTGAACTTTGAAGTTGAGTACACAATCACAACGCCCGGCGCAGAGCAATTTGCAACCGAGGTTGCGGCACAGATAGATCAGCCTGCTGTCGACGCTCAGATTGTTATGGAAGGTGAAAACGAAAATTCATTTTCAATCAGCGAAAGCCAGGCGGGGCTTACTCTTGATAGCGCAGATCTCCTAGCTCAGATCGAAAAGAGAATTTCTGAGGGTACGACAAACGATATAGAGCTTAGCGTCGTTGCGGTAGAACCTGCGGTTAGCACAGAATATCTTACAGAAAACATGGTATTAAGAGCTTCGGCAGAATCATCCTTTGCGAGTGGAAGCTACGACCGTGCAGAGCGCGTTTTTAACATTGAAAAGGCTTCGCTTCTATGCAGTGGAACAATAGTTATGCCGGGAGAAGAATTTTCGGCAAACACTGTAATCGGAGACCGAACATATGCCCTAGGTTGGCAGGGTGCTCCCGCGATTGTCGGTTCCGGAACAGAAGATCAGGCGGGCGGCGGAGTTTGTCAGGTTTCCTCGACAATGTACAACGCAGTTGTTAAGGCAGATCTTGAGATAGTATACAGAAGAAACCATTCAAGCCCGGTAAGCTACGTGCCCCTCGGACTTGACGCAACGATAAACACCGGAACAATTGACTTTGTATGGAAGAATAACACGTCTGAACCTGTTCTCGTCGTCGCATATACAACAAGCGACAAGGACATGATAGTTGAAATCTACGGACAGGATCTTGCAAACGACGAGTACGACGAGATCAAACTTACTTCCGAAAGAGTTAAGACAATAAGCGCAGGCGAAACTGTAATCGAAGTTGACGAAACAAAGCCCGTTGGCTACGAAGAAGTTGTCGAAATCAGCAAAAACGGTTCCTTGTATCAGTCATACAAGCACTACTACCTAGACGGTGAGCTTGTAAAGACAGAAGAGCTTGACGATTCACAGTACAGAGCATACACAGGTCACATCATCGTAGGGCCCGAAGCTCCGGCGGTTGATACGGATGCGGATGTTGGCGACACAGCAGAGCCCGAGCCGGAAATTCAAATTCCCGTACCGGTAGACTAAAACTTACATTATAATAATAGGCACACCAAAAAAAGAGTGTGCCTATTATTTTTTTATTCTAAATAGCAGAATATTTCTAAAAGTTATAATAAATTATAATGATATTAGAAATAATGTGGTATATAATGTGCTTACAATAAAAAAATCGGAGGTTTGTTATGAATAGCAAACAGTTAGTAATGGACGCACTTGCCTGCAAAAAAGTTGAGCGTACGCCTTGGGTTCCGTTTGTCGGATGCCACGCTGCTAAATTAATCGACGTTAACTGCGAGGAATTTTTTAAAAGCGCAGACCACATGTACAACGGGGTTATGAAGGCTTATGAAGTGTACTCGCCCGACGGTCTTCCCGCACTTTTTGACCTGCAAGTTGAAGCTGAAGCACTCGGTTGCAAACTTCAATACGCAGCGGACAACCCGCCATCTGTGCAAACACATATATTAGAAGAAGGAACTGCACTGGCAGACCTTAAAGTTCCCACAGAAAATGACGGTCGCTTCCCCTTAGTTCTTGACGCACTCAAGAGAATCAGCGCAGACCTCGGAGATAAAATAGCAATCTACGG
>CAYJIQ010000311.1:912-1697 GCA_964370275.1 uncultured Christensenellaceae bacterium | reverse complement strand
AACGTCGTGCTCATGGGAACGGGCGAACCTCTTGATAACTACGAAAACGTGGTAAAGTTTTTAAGAAGGTTGCACGACGAGGATACTTTGGGAGTGAGCTACAGAAACATCTCTCTTTCAACCTGCGGAATAACTCCGATGATAGAGCGATTTGCGGGCGAGGAAATTCCACTAAATCTGTGCCTTTCTTTGCACAGTGCAATCAGCGAAAAACGCATGAAGATAATGCCAATACAAAAAGCATATCCGTTTAAATCGGCAGTCGAACAGATGTCAAAATACAGCAAAAAAACTGGGCGGCGTGTCATATTTGAATATATACTTATAAAAGACTTCAACGACAAGCAAGAGGATGTCGATGCGCTTTGGCAGATTTGCAGAGAGATCACCTGCCATATAAACATAATCCCATATAACGGCGGTGTGGGCGACTACGAAAAACCGACGGAAAAACAGTGCAGGGCATTTGTACATAAGCTTGAAAAATCGGGGATAAGTGCGACGCTTAGGAGAACCCTCGGAGATGACATAGACGGAGCTTGCGGACAGCTGAGAAGCAGAGTTTTAAACGACGCGCAATAGGAGGACACATGCAGACATATACGATTACACATAAGGGCAATGTCAGAAGCGAAAATGAGGACAGTCTATACATTTCGGGAAATACACTTCCGGTTGTAGCGGCGGTTGCCGACGGAATGGGAGGACACAATGCGGGAAAAGTTGCATCCGAGACGACGGTGCGATTTTTAAGCGAGGGTGAAAACCTGTGGGAGCGCAACTTA
>CAYJIQ010000311.1:0-902 GCA_964370275.1 uncultured Christensenellaceae bacterium | reverse complement strand
CGAGCTTAAAGTATTTGCAGAGGATCTTTCGGACAGGATATATCTGCTTTCAAACACAGATCCCGAGCTTGAAAATATGGGCACGACCCTTTCGATGATCACGCTCGACAAAGGGAAATTAAAGTGTGCGCACATTGGGGACAGCCGTGTTTATTTGCTCAAAGAGGACGGACTTAAAATGCTTAGCGTAGATCACAGCTATGTGCAGATGCTCATAGATATGGGAGCAATCACAAAAAGCGAGGCGGAAAATCATCCTTATAAAAACGTAATCACGCGTGCTGTGGGAACAGAAAACGTAAAGGCAGATGTATACGAAAGCGAACTTTCAGAAGGTGACGGCGTTTTGATATGCTCAGACGGGCTTATCAGGCATGTCAGCGATGAAGAAATAGAAAATGCAATGCGCGAAAAGGACTGTAAAGATGCATGTGAATATATGCTCAGCAAGGCGCTTGAGCGGGGCGGAAGCGACAATATTTCGATTGTTATGATAAAACTCGAAAAAGGAGATTTGCAATGATAGGCACGTTGCTTGCGGGAAGATTTAAAATACTCGAAGTTGCGGCAGAAGGCGGGATGTCTGTCATTTATCTTGCACTCGACCAAAAATCGGGCGAAAATGTTGCCGTTAAGGTGAACAAATTGGGGATGGAGGATGAGGCTGACAAGCTTTTTGAAAGGGAAGCCCAACGCATGATGCAACTTTCAAACCCACACATCGTCAAAACTTTGGGTTCGGGCAAATACAAAGACAGGGCATACATCGTCTTTGAATTCATTGAAGGGGACGATCTCTCTACGATGCTAAATGGCGGTAGGCTCGAGATAAAGGACGTGGTTGCACTCGGAGAATATCTATTGAGGGGGCTTTCATATGCACACTCAAAGGGGATTATCCA
>CAYJIQ010000310.1:0-1703 GCA_964370275.1 uncultured Christensenellaceae bacterium | reverse complement strand
GCTTCAAGTGTTACCTTTGCATCGCCAACACAACGAACGGCGTCGAGCTTTTCTGCGTCAAATTCCGAAGCGTTGATAGCGAGCACTTTCATGTCGGGATTTTGGAACAGAACCCACTTAGAACCTGTAACAAAGTCATTAAATCTTGTGCCGATTCCGATAACAAGGTCAGCAGTTTTGCAAAGCCTGTTTGCGGCTAGTCCGCCGGTAACGCCGATACCGCCAACGTTGCATACAAACGAATCGGGAATTGCGGATTTTCCTGCTTGAGTCTGAGAGATGGGCAGGTTAAACTTTTTAGCAAATTTCATGACAGTTTCGCCCGCTTCTGAATAACGCACGCCACCACCTGAGATGATGATAGGTTTTTTTGCGTTCATTATAGCTTCAACTGCCTTGTTGATTTCGTAGTCATCTGCAACTCTGCGCGAGATGTGATGAACTCTCTTTGCAAAGAAGCTTTCGGGATAGTCGTATACTTCGCCTTGAACATCCTGCGGGAGAGCGACACAAACCGCACCACAGTTAGAAATGTCTGTAAGGCATCTCATGGCATTTATCATAGCGCTCATAAGCTGTTCGGGGCGCGAAACTCTGTCCCAATATCTTACGACGGGTTTAAAACAGTCGTTTGTTGTGATAGAAAGATCTGAGGGTTGTTCTACTTGCTGTAAAACCGGATCCGGCTGGCGTGTTGCAAAAGTGTCGGATGGGAGCAATAATAGCGGAATGTGGTTTACAGTTGCGGTTGCAGCCGCAGTTACCATGTTTGCTGCACCGGGGCCAACAGAAGAGGAACAAGCGATAATCCTTCTGCGGTTATACTGCTTTGCGTAAGCGATTGCTGAGTGAGCCATTCCCTGTTCGTTTCTTCCTTGGTATACGCGAAGACGCGAAGGTGTTTGCTCAAGAGCTTCTCCAAGACCTGTAACCATTCCATGACCGAAGATTGTAAATACTCCGTCTACAAACGGATTTTCTACACCGTCTGCCTCCACATACTGATTCTCCAAAAATTTTACCAGTGCCTGTCCAACCGTCAACTTAACCGTTTTCATAATGCTTCTCCTCATGATTATTGTGATGTTTTGTATTATGCTTTGTATGTTTACATACAATTTTCTCTGATGTATTTTCTATAATTATATTGTATACAATCATCCTCCGGTTGTCAAGCGTTTTTTTCAATATTTGATAAGTTTTTTAGGTGTTTTTGCGATGTTGCATTAAACAGGGCTGTAAAATAAATCGACACGCGGTTAGGATGTCGATTTATAGCATGAATAAAGCCCGAAAACGCAAAAATCCCCCTCTAAAAAACCGGGGGGGATTTCTTCCTTCGTTGCAAGGTTTGCAGACATTCTTGGTGCTATGCTGCCTATTTTGTATTTTTGGTAGTAGTTGCTTAGTCGTCCATGTCTACATCAGATTCCATGATGTCGCCTGTTAAAGCATTTATTGTATACTCATACTCGGTTCTGTCTATTCTCCACTCAACTTCGTACTCCATTATTCCGTCGTCCATATCAAGCACGCACCTTAGCGAAGTTGCAGAAGATTCTTGGACTCCGGCGTGTTCAAGAGCGATGGTTTTAGCGGCATCTTCGCCGATGTAGTCCTCAGAAGAGGTGCTGCCGGATGCCTCGGGTACATGGTCGTATTCTGCATCTCTGTCATATCCCAAAATATCGCCTGTCGTCGCG
>CAYJIQ010000309.1:0-1705 GCA_964370275.1 uncultured Christensenellaceae bacterium | reverse complement strand
CTACCGCGCCCTGTGGGCGATGAAGGTAGGTGCAAGCCCAGTGAGAAAAGGAGTTCGCGAAGCATAAAGGTTAAAACGACAGCGAACGACTATTTCGAACTGAGGGTCAGAGCCCATGGTCTTTAAAAAAACATCTCGAAATTTTGGGGTGTTTTTCTTTAATTTATCACACTGGTTTAAAGTATGTTTAAGGTAAGCAACATATAATGAGCGTGTAAAATGAAGATGAAGGGTGAGGTTATGGCAATGCAAAGCGTTTTTAAGAGATATGAACTAAAATATATTTTGAAGAGAGAACAGTACGAAAAACTCTGTGAGTGCATGAAAAATCACATGATACTCGACGAATACGGCAGACACAAGATAAGCAACATTTATTTTGACACGGATGATTACAGGATCATCAGACACTCCATCGAAAAGCCTAAGTATAAGGAAAAACTCAGAGTTCGCTGCTACGGTCAACCGAGCGAAAACTCGGAGGTGTTCATTGAACTCAAGAAGAAGTTTAAAGGTGTTGTGTATAAAAGGCGAATTGTTTCAAAACAGGAAGATGCTCTTTCCTATCTGATAGACGGCGAAAATCCGCCCAACGATTGCCAGATTATAAATGAAATCGATTATTTTATGCAAAGCTACGAAACGCTTGAACCGAGGGTGTATCTAAGCTACGACAGAGAGGCGTTTTACTCTCACGAGGATAGCGAGTTTCGCATGACATTTGACTTCAACGTAAAGATGCGAGACAAAAACGTATCCCTTCACGAAACAAAGGACGATAAAGAGGTTTTGTCAAAGGATTTGGTGCTTTTAGAGGTGAAAACCGTGTCGGGACTCCCCTTTTGGTTTCTCGACTACACGGCGAAAAACGGGGTGTATAAGACATCCTTTTCAAAGTACGGCACAGCGTATAACAAATACATAATGCCGGGATTTACAAGCGAACTTGGGAGGGTGTGCAATGCTTAACGAATTATTTGCGGGACTTTTTGACACAACAACTACGGTGAGCCTTACGGTGACCGATCTTCTAATCTGCTTGGGAGTGGCACTTATGCTCGGCATATTCATGGCAAAGCTTTATGCATTTCACACGAAATGTACAAAAGGTTTCGCCGTAACCCTTGCACTCTTGCCGGCGGTAATTTCTATGGTAATCATCATGGTAAACGGCAACATCGGCGCAGGTGTGGCGGTGGCGGGAGCATTCAGCCTCGTGCGTTTCAGATCCGTGCCGGGAACGGCGAAGGAAATCGCCTCGATATTTATGGCGATGTGTACGGGTCTTACCCTTGGAATGGGCTACATCGCATTTGCAGTGCTCTTTGCGGTAATCGTATGCATATTTTGGCTCGTTATCAACAAGATTAACTTTGTGAAAACCGAGGACGGATCGAGAAGCTTGCACATAACCATACCCGAAAATCTCAACTACTCACAGGTTTTTGACGATATTTTTGAACAGTACACAAAAAAAGCAAAACTAATTACGGTAAAGACAACCAACATGGGAAGTCTGTTTAAACTCAGCTACGAGATAGAGCTTAAAGATACGGCGCAGGAAAAGGAATTTATGGACACGCTCCGTTGCAGAAACGGAAATCTTGAGATAGTCATAACCAGCGCAAGCATTATGAGCTACGAATTATAACGAATGTTATAGGGAGAATTAAAATGAAAAAAATATTATGTTTACTCACGGCGA
>CAYJIQ010000308.1:0-1726 GCA_964370275.1 uncultured Christensenellaceae bacterium | reverse complement strand
AAAGGTAAATGCTCTTGCTGCGCAGGAAATGCCGGATGTAATTTTAGCAGAACCTGTGGGAAGCTGTACAGACCTCGTTGCAACAATATATAAGCCGTTGCAGATAACACACAGTTCGCAGTTTTCGCTCTCGCCACTCACCTGTGTTTGCGATCCTAAGCGTGCAAAGCGATTTTTGAAGGCTAAGCAGAGCGGATTTGAGAGCGAGATAAACTACTTGTTTTCAAAACAGTTGGAGGAAGCGGATGTAATATATGTCAATAAAACGGACATCTATTCGCCCGAGGAGATAGACGAAATTGCAGATGAGCTTTCAAAAATCTATCCTGCTGCGACGATTGTTAAGGGGAATATGGCAGATTGTCCTAAAAAGCTTATTCCGCACATTTTAGGTGTTCATGAGGACAAAGAGATTATGGAGCTTGACTACGATACCTACGCAAAGGCGGAGGAGTACCTCGGATGGTTTAATGCAAAGAGCGAGATTTCGGGCGAAAATATTGATTTTGCAGAATTTTTAACTGCTTTTATGGATGAGATGGCAGAACAAGTTCAGCTAGCCGGAAGCGAAATCGCCCATCTTAAAACCTACGTCATATCAAGCGGCGGGTTTGTAAAAGCGTCAAAAACATTTTGCGACGAGCAGACAGTTCTTAGCGCAGACATCAAGAGGGGCTCACATGCGACGGTTGTAATTAATGCGAGAATAAACATCGACCCAAAGACGCTTGACGACATGGCACAGCAGTGCTTTTTTGGAACTTGCGAGAAAAAGGGGATAAAGGCGGCGGATCTGATTTACGACTGCTTCTCGCCCGGCAGGCCCGACCCGAACGCAAGAAACAGAGCGTTGACAGGAGAAAGTTGTTCGTGCTCTTGTAAAAAAAGATGATTAATGATAAGATTTTGTAGTTGTAGGCAAAATATTTGTATTGATTACAAAAAAATACTATAAGCTTATTAAAAGCAAATGTATAATTAAATTGGTGGTAAACGTTGAATAGACTTTTAGAATCTGCAAAGAGAATATCGCAAATTGTTCTGAATTTGCACGGTGTTGAGTGCAATACGGTGGATACTACACAAATGGGAAGTGTAGATACCGGTTTTTGTGCGAGCTGTAAAAAAGAACAACAGAGGGTTTTTGGAGAGCTAGCTTGCAGCGGAATCAACTCGGTCTGTGCGTATCAGGCGGACAGATGGGGCGGAAAGTATGAGTTTTTATGCCCTCTTGGGTGTGCATTTATTGCAACGTCGATGTCTTCGGGCGCAGAGGTAGAGTGCGGAGTGCTCATAGGTCCGTTTTTGCTAATCGACACAGAGGATTTTCTTGAAAATGATGTAGTTAGATTCTTTAAGGCAAAGAACAAGATCGCAGGGGAGGTAAACAGACTGCTTCCCGTAATAGATCCCACGACCGTACATTATTTAACGGATATGGTATTTATGCTTAGCTCATATTTAAGTGAAAGGGAAATCTTAGACCAGCGAGTAATGGAAGTCTCGGGAGTGTATCAGAGCGCGATATACGATTCGGTCATAAAGATGAAGAGCGACGAGCAGATACAGGATTATCCTATAGAGATAGAAAAAATGTTGCAGATGTACATTAAACAGGGGGACAGGCACGGCGCGCAAACTGCACTAAACGACATCTTGGGATACATATACTTCACCTCAAACGGAGACTTTAGCGTGATAAAGTCAAGGGTTACGGAGCTTATCG
>CAYJIQ010000307.1:0-1750 GCA_964370275.1 uncultured Christensenellaceae bacterium | reverse complement strand
TATAAAATATGAGCAGGTCAATTAAAAAAGGGCCTTTCGTCGATGCAAAGCTGTTAAAGCGCATCGAGGAGATGAACGAGAAAAATGAGAAAAAAGTTCTTAAAACCTGGTCTCGGGCCTCCACGATATTTCCGCAGATGGTCAACCACACTATCGCGGTTCATGACGGACGTAAATTCGTTCCTGTATACGTGACAGAGGATATGGTTGGACACAAACTCGGAGAGTTTTCGCCCACACGTACATTCAGAGGTCACGCAGGCGATAAGTCCTCAAAAAGGTAAGGGAGGTTAGATAAATGGCAACACGTCAAAGAGAAAAGGCAATAGCGAGAAGAGAAAACGCCGACAAGCGTCCTCACGCAAAAGCTAAGTATATAAGAATTTCCTCCAGCAAGGTGAGAATCGTGATAGACCTCATCCGCGGAAAACAGGTCAGCGAAGCAATAGCAATCCTTGAGGCAACACCCAAGGCTGCATGCGAACCGGTAATGAAGGTTCTAAAGAGTGCAATTGCAAATGCAGAAAACAACATGGAACTTGCAGCAGACACGCTGTTCGTTGCAGAGATTTTCGCAGACATGGGTCCGACGCTCAGAAGGTATAGACCAAGAGCACAGGGTAGAGCTACAAGAATTCGCAAAAGAACCAGTCACATCACCGTAATTCTTGACGAGATGAAGTGAGGGAGGTATTAAATGGGACAAAAAGTTAATCCACACGGTTTCAGAGTGGGAGTTATCAAAGATTGGGACTCTCGCTGGACAGCAAAGAAATAGCAGTTTGCGGATTACATCGTAGAAGACGATCAGATTCGTAAATTTCTAAAGAAAAAGCTATACGCTGCAGGCATTTCCAAGATTGAGATTGAAAGAGCGGCTAACAAAGTTTCCGTTACAATCTACACAGGAAAGCCGGGTGTCGTTATTGGCAAGGGCGGTCAATCTATCGATGTATTAAAAGCAGATCTCTTTAAGCTTACGGGCAAGAGCGTTGCTGTAAACATCATGGAAGTGCGCAGAGTAGACCTCGACGCACAGCTTATCGCTGAAAACGTTGCTCAGCAGCTCGAGCGCAGAATTTCATTCAGACGTGCGATGAAACAGTCAATCGGACGTTCCATGAAAGCGGGTCTTAAAGGCATAAAGATTATGACTTCAGGAAGACTCGGCGGCGCAGAAATTGCAAGAACAGAGCAGTATCACGAGGGAAGCATTCCTCTTCAGACGATGCGTGCAGACATCGACTACGGATTTGCCGAAGCGCACACAACCTACGGCAGAATCGGCGTTAAAGTATGGACGTATAAAGGCGAAGTCTTGATAAGCCCGTTAAAAGACAGAGCGGCATACCAAGCACAACAGGAGCAAAAGGCAAGAGCACCGAGAGGAGACAGAGGTGGTCGTGGCCGGGAAGGAGGCAGAAGAAATGTTAATGCCAAAGAGAGTTAAGCGTAGAAGAGTTTTCCGCGGTAGAATGAAGGGTAAGGCAATGCGCGGCAACTTCGTTGCGTATGGTGAATACGGTATCATGACGACAAGTCCTGCCTGGATCACAAGCAACCAAATTGAAGCTGCCCGTATCGCTATGACGCGTTACATCAAAAGAGGCGGTAAGGTTTGGATCAAAATCTTCCCCCACAAGCCCGTAACGGAAAAGCCGGCTGAAACACGCATGGGTTCCGGTAAAGGTTCGCCCGAATATTGGGTAGCGGTAGTTAAACCCGGTAGAGTACTATTTGAAATCTCCGG
>CAYJIQ010000306.1:741-1811 GCA_964370275.1 uncultured Christensenellaceae bacterium | reverse complement strand
CACATCAATGAAGACCACTTTATCGCAGAAATTATCGATGATGACGGAAATCCGCTTCCATACGGCGAAAAAGGCGAAATCGTATTTACAACGATAACAAAAGAGGGAATTCCGCTTATCAGATATAGAACACACGACATTACATACATCGACGGAGACAAATGCTCGTGTGGAAGAACTCTTGCAAGAATGCACAGAATTATGGGAAGAAGCGACGATATGTTAATCATCCGTGGCGTAAACGTGTTCCCGTCGCAAATCGAAAGCGTGCTTGTAAGCTTCCCCGAGATATCGCCTGTTTACCAGATTATTGTTGGAAGAGAACACAACAACGACACTTTTGAAGTGAAAGTAGAGCTGAGCGAAGGCGTAAATATCGACGAAATTCGCACGATTGAAAATCTCCGTAAAAGGGTTCTGCACGACATGCACTCTCTTCTTGGAATCAGCGTAAAGCTTACGTTTGTAGGCAAGCATTCAATAGCAAGAAGCGAAGGCAAGGCTGTAAGAATTATCGACAACAGAAATTTAAGCGTCGACTGAGGACAAAAAGCAGGATTATTTTGACAAAAAGTAGAATAATATAACAATAACAGCGACAGGAGGATAATTTATGTTAGTAAAACAGATTTCAGTTTTTATGGAAAATAAAGTCGGAATGCTCTCTAAATTTACCGAAGTGCTTATGAAGCACAATGTAAATGTACTCGCACTTTGTGTTGCGGACACGACAGATTTCGGAATTTTGAGGTGCATCACGAAAGACCAGGAGGAATGCGTAGAACTGCTAAAAGAACATGGCTTTACTGCAAGCGTCACAGAAGTGCTCGTTGCAAAGCCCAGCGGAGACTTCAATTCGCTTAGTGAAGTGTTCGACGCGCTTTCAAGTTCAGACATTACGATTGAATACTTATACACTTCTGCGCAACAAATGGAGGGTTCAATCTGCATAATCTTTAAAGTGAGTGACCCTAAACAGGCGATTGAAGTTCTCGGCAAAAAGGGAATAAATCTCGTAACTCAAGCAGAATTTTTAGCATTAGAGGCATAGGATGTACAGACAGACATAT
>CAYJIQ010000306.1:292-731 GCA_964370275.1 uncultured Christensenellaceae bacterium | reverse complement strand
GCGGGCTTTGCTGAAAAATCCGAAGTTATGGCGGTAGTTAAAGCTAATGCATACGGACACGGTGCAAGGGACATTTGCAAACTTCTCTTCGAAAACGGGGTGAAGTGGTTTGGGGTATCGATGCCCGAAGAGGCGTTTGAAGTTATGGATTTATGCGAGAATGTATTCATATTGGGGCCTGTTTGCGATGATGCAATCAGCGAATGCATAATGAAAGAAATTTCATTTCCGGTATTTACTCAAGAACACCTGCGAATCTCAAAGGAAGCGGCAAAGCTCGCAGGAAAACGTGCAAAAGTTCATATAAAGATTGACACCGGCATGAACAGAGTTGGGCTTAAAACACACGATCAGCTAAGACAAATTCTTAGTGATATCGACGAAAACATAACGCTTGAAGGCGTATTTACTCATTTTGCAAGTTCAGATGCACATGATT
>CAYJIQ010000306.1:0-242 GCA_964370275.1 uncultured Christensenellaceae bacterium | reverse complement strand
ATCGCAGCTTGAAAAGTTTAACGGCTTTTTGGATATAGTAAGAGAGTACGGATTTTCTCCACTGGTTCACGCGGCAAACAGCGGTGCTATTGCTAGGATAGAGGAGGCGCACTTCGACCTTTTAAGGTTGGGAATTTCTCTTTACGGATATTCTCCCGAGCCGACTCTCCCGACTGAAAAATTGGAGCCGGCAATGTCGCTTGTGAGCACGATTTCTCACATAAAAACGGTGCAAGCGGGGG
>CAYJIQ010000305.1:0-1889 GCA_964370275.1 uncultured Christensenellaceae bacterium | reverse complement strand
AGTTTTCGTCGGTGTTCTTTTGAGCCGTCTCGATTTTCTTTATCGTCCTGCCCATCGCGTCGATAAGTGCAGTCGAACCTCCGACGCAGTATTCATTATCAGTTATTAGCTTCACCGCACGGATGTCGATCCTGTCATGCAATATCTCATAACCGTTGTCAAACAGCACAGTGGTTACAAGTGCGTTCCCTTCCACGTCTTTTTGCTTTTTCAGCATAGAGTTAAAGCCGCCGATAGTATCGCTTTCAAGTCCGCTCATAGACCCGCTTTTGTCCAGTATAAATACCAATTCTGTTAGATTTTTCATTCCGTTACCTCCAAGGTTTATTTTATATTCCAAGGATATCACGGCAACAATACGTGCAGGTCGCTTTCAGGGCGACAATTAGCACAAAAGCTCTAAATCGTAATGGAAGAGCACATTGTTAATCTCAAAAATATCATACTTCCCGTTTACGATGAAGTATTCGACGATGACATCAAACTTTTTGCTGTGAGACAGTGCAAACCCCGCATTTTTCAACAGTTTTTCCGTCTCATCAAGCGTAAGTTCAAGGGCTATACACAGTGCCAATACCGTACGTTTTGAGGGCGAGTAGTTATCTTTACTGCGGATTTTTGAAAACAATCGCCTATCCATGTTCGCACGTTTATACACTTCGGCATCAGTTTTGCCCTTTGAATCTATAATCCGCAAAAGCGTCTCATTAAACGGTTCTTCAAGCTCAAATGACATTGCCCTCTGTTCATAACTAAACATTGGGGCTTCGTCTGCAACCTCGGATATCTGCATCGGTGCACCCGTTCGCAACTGCACATCGAGAAGCTCGCTTTCTCTGCTACGGTATCTATCTCGTGCAATCTTCAAATCCACATAATTTTCGTCGATGTAGCTTTCAATATCGCTAAACATAGCGGATGATATTTCAAATGCACCTCGGTCAAAGACTGCCAAATACACTTCCATATCGTGGGTTTTCAAAAAATCTTTTATGGTTGCAGTAGCAATGTTTATAGCTTCGGCTTTGGGATAACCGAAAATACCACTCGCAATAAGTGGAAATGCTATACTTTCGCACCCGTTATCCTTCGCAAGTTTAAGCGAATTTTTATAACAGTTTGCAAGTAACTCCGCTTCACCTTGTTTTCCGTCTTTATATACAGGTCCTGCCGTGTGGATGATGTGTTTTGCGGGAAGATTGAAACCCTCAGTGATAACAGCCTGTCCCGTCTTAATCGGGGAAAGTTTGTCACACGCTTTGCTAAGCTCCTCCTCGCCCGCCGCGCCAAAAATCGCACCGCAAACGCCGCCACCCATCGCTAGATATGTGTTGGCGGCGTTTACGATTACATCAACTTTCATCTTTGTAATGTCTTCTCGCAAAATACTATATGGCATTTTCTATACCTCTCGATTTATTGCCGTATATTTTAATAGTTCTTATAATTTCTCGCTCCAATCGGACTCTTTAAAACCTACAAGCACAAAATTTTCCCCAATCAGCATAGGACGTTTTACGAGCATTCCATCCGTTGCAAGTAGCGCAAGTTGTTCTTCCTCGCTCATTGTTGGCAACTTATCTTTTAAGCTCATTGATTTATATAGCAGTCCGCTTGTATTAAAGAATTTTTTCAGCGGAAGTCCGCTTTTTTCGTGCCACTCTTTTAGCTCTTCGTAGGCAGGGTTGTTTTCTTTTATTGCTCGCTCGGTGTAACTAGCGCCGGTATCGTCGAGAAACTTCTTCGCTTTTTTGCATGTTGTGCATTTTGTGTAACATATAAATGTCATAATACATCCTCCTTAATTTAAATTGTTTGAGCTGTAATTATTCAATAGTATTATCAGTCCACATCTCACACTGGGAAAAAACAGCCGACAGCGCTTCTTC
>CAYJIQ010000304.1:528-1901 GCA_964370275.1 uncultured Christensenellaceae bacterium | reverse complement strand
ATGTGAGGCCCTTGCCCGTAAGTACGCCATGGAATGTATTGCGAAGGCGCTTGTATTGTCCGAACATATAACCGATTTCTCTGGCGCCTGTTCCGATGTCTCCTGCGGGAACGTCAGTGTCAGCGTTGATATGTCTTGAAAGCTCTGTCATGAAGGACTGGCAAAAACGCATAACTTCTGCGTCGCTCTTACCTTTGGGGTCAAAGTCACTTCCGCCTTTGCCGCCGCCGATAGGCAGACCTGTCAGTGAATTTTTGAATATTTGTTCAAAACCGAGGAACTTGATGATGGATGTGTTTACCGAGGGGTGAAGCCTAAGACCACCTTTGTATGGACCAAGAGTGCTGTTGAACTGAACTCTCATTCCGCGGTTTACTTGAACTTTTCCGCTGTCGTCAACCCATGGGACACGGAAGATAATCTGACGATCAGGCTCAACGATTCTATCGAGGATTCCTGCTGCCTCAAATTCGGGGTGTTGTTCAAATACGGGTTCAAGGCTTTCAAAAACCTCTTTAACCGCCTGCAGGAACTCGCTTTCGCCTGCATTTCTCTTTTTCACTGCTTCATATACTTCACTTACGTAACTCAATATAGTAGCCTCCTACCGCTAAAAATTATTCGAGAATTATTATATCATAATAACATTTCTAAAACAAGAACATTTTTTTTAAAACCGCATAAAAATAAAAAAAAGCGATAAATGGATGAAATGCAGAAACAATAAGTCGCATTTTGGCTAAATTATGAAATATTGAAACTTAAAAATTGCAAATATTGGTGAAAAGAAGGGGTCGATTAGCGAAGGTTAACTGCAAAATAAAAAAAATAGAACTTTTTACAATTAAAATACACAAAATATGCAAATTTCGGTTGACACACATGGTTTATTATGGTATCATTGTAAATTGCATTAGCATGTATTGTTGTCTCTGCAGACAGTGAACTACAGGGCGAAAATCGTGCGAATGTTACCCCAATTTGGCGGAATTACACTAATACTTTAACTCGTATTGTGAATTTTGTCAAGTGGTGATTATTCTACTGACGCTAGGAGTAATGTATGGTTCATGAAGTTGTAGCCGGAATGTCAAAAAGAATGAGTTTCTCTAAGATACCGGAGGTGCTGAGCATCCCCGACCTTATTGAGATTCAGAAAAACTCGTATAAGAGGTTTCGCGAAGAAGGTTTAAAAGAGGTGCTTGCAGATATATCCCCGATAACGGACTTTTCTGAAAACCTTGTCTTGGAGTTTGTGGGTTATGAGATATCAGACACCCCCAAATATGATGTTGAAGAGTGCAAGGAAAGGGATGTAAACTACGCCGCTCCGCTCAAAGTTGAAGTGAGACTTATCAACAAAGAGACGCAGG
>CAYJIQ010000304.1:0-518 GCA_964370275.1 uncultured Christensenellaceae bacterium | reverse complement strand
GGCGTATTCATGGGCGACTTCCCGCTTATGACGGAAAAAGGCACGTTTATCATCAATGGCGCGGAGAGAGTTATAGTTAGCCAACTTGTGCGTTCTCCCGGCGTATATTTTGACAGTGCCAAGGATAAAACTGGTAAGGACTTATATTCCTCGACCATAATTCCCAACAGAGGTGCATGGCTTGAATTTGAAATGGACAGCAACGACATCATGTGGGTACGTGTAGACAGAACACGTAAACTCCCCGCAAGCGTTCTTGTGCGCGCGATGGGGTTTGATGATAATGCTTCAATCTCAAGATACTTTGGCGAGAGCGAAGTTTTTGAACCTACCTTTAAAAAGGATTCGGGTGCGACACAAAATGACGGTCTCATTGAAGTATACAAACGTTTAAGACCGGGCGAACCGCCGACAGTTGAAAGCGCAAGTATGCTTATTAATTCACTGTTTTTTGACCCGAAGAGGTATGACCTTGCAAGAGTCGGAAGATATAAATACAACAAAAAGCTCGCAATCGC
>CAYJIQ010000303.1:1426-1915 GCA_964370275.1 uncultured Christensenellaceae bacterium | reverse complement strand
TAAAATTCTTGAAATCATATCAGACACGTGCTTTGCAAGAATATCTACATCCTTTGGAGTGACAAAGGCGCCTGCATCTTCACTCCCGAAGACAGCTTGTATCATCTTGTCTAGGTAGCCCTCGTCCGCCGAGATAAATGTCTGCTCTAAAAGGTCTGCAGCTACCGTGTGTGCCGAGGCGACCATGGGAACTCCCATAGCTATTACTGGAACGCCCAGTGTTTTTTTGGAAAGTTCGCTGCGGTTGTTGCCCACACCCGACCCGGGAAAAATTCCTGTGTCCGTGATTTGTAAGCTGCACCCTAATCTTGAAATTTTTCTTGCCGCGAGTGCATCAACTGCTATTACAAGGTCGGGCTTTAGCTTTTCGACAATGCCCAAGAGGATTTCGGCCGTTTCAACTCCTGTAACTCCGAGAACTCCCGGAGCAATGGCACAAACTTCTCTTGTGGCGTCGTCGAGCATTTCAGGGAGTTGTTTAATTATGTG
>CAYJIQ010000303.1:0-1416 GCA_964370275.1 uncultured Christensenellaceae bacterium | reverse complement strand
TCGCAAACCAGCGGCCCCACACAATCCGCGCTTACCGCTCTGTTTCCAAGTCCTGCAATGAGTACCGTCTTTGGCTTATTCATAATTGTAGTTAGAAAATCTGTGGCAATGATTTCGTATGCTTCTCGTTCCTGCTTGGTTGAAAGGTCAAAACTGAGGTAGTCTATTGTAAAGTACTTTCCTATGGGGCGGTCGATTGTGCGCGAGCCCTCCTCGTCTAATATTTCTACAAGAGTCATCGTAGCCTCTCCTTCGCTCCATTCACGGCTTGTGATTCCATTGCAGGTTTGGGCGTTTTCGTTTAATTCACACGCCATATCCGGTCTTATACTTGGCATAAAATCTCCTTTGCTCGTTTTGTTTATCTTTATTATACTGCGAGCGACATTTTTCTACTCACTAATGATAAAAAAAACTTGCTTTTTCGGTGGGTGTGTGTTAAAATACCATTTGTTGAGCGTTTAGCTCTAAAAAATACTAAAAACGGGGGTGAAATATATGGCAAACATTAAATCCGCAAAAAAACGTGTTCTCGTAACACAGGTAAAAACAGAGCGCAATCGTGCTATCAAGTCTGCTCTGAAAACAGAACTCAAGAAGTTTGATGCGGCAGTTGTTTCGGGAGACGGTGAGATGGTAAAGACACTTTATCCTTCAACGATTGCAAAGGTTGACTCGTCGTGCTCAAAGGGCATTATGCACAAAAATAAGGCGAACAGAACTAAGGCGCAGTTAGCAAAAAAATTGCACAGTTTTAACTAATTTCAGAGAAAACATTACCCCATGTTTATCTGACAGTAAATTGATAATTTGCTGATAAAAAACCTCCGAAATCGCCCTCGGAGGTTTTTTGCATTTTTAAATATGTATCGTGTACAGCGTGTTAAACGCCGCACACGATACCTTTGTCTGAATCTACGGAGACAACCGAGCCTGTCTTTAGGATGGAGCAGGCGTTGTCTGCACCGACGATAACTGGGATATTAAGTGCCTGGCCGACTATTGCTGCGTGTGAATTTCGTCCTCTTTCTTCGCAGACAATCGCACGAGCATCGCGCATGAGCGGAATGAGCTCGTTTGTCGTTTCGTTAATAATAAGGATATCGTCCTTTTGGAATGTAGAAAGCGCTTCTTCGGGTGTGTTTGCTACGCAAATCTTGCCCACAGCCGAAAGCTTGTTTATTCCTATTCCAGAAACGAGGATATTGCCTACCACATGGACTTTAACGAGGTTAGTTGTACCCGAGACGCCTACAGGCACGCCTGCAGTGATTACAACGACATCTCCGTCGTTTAAGTGGCCTTTGAGCTTCGCTGCATTCATGGCATTTTCAAACAGCATGTTTTCAGAATTTTGTTCTTCGATCATAACGGGAATTACACCCCACGACATTGCAAGCTGATAATACACTTTTT
>CAYJIQ010000302.1:0-1924 GCA_964370275.1 uncultured Christensenellaceae bacterium | reverse complement strand
TTACACCGTCCGTACTGAGAAGTGCGGCGTATTGCTTTGTTATGGCGTTTTCAGGTTGGGAGAGAATTTTTACAAAATCCTCCTCTGTCAAGCTTTTTAAATCCACACGAATTGGGAATCTTCCTTGAAGCTCGGGAATCAGGTCTGATATTTTAGACACATGAAATGCACCCGCAGCAATAAACAGCATAAAGTCTGTCTTTACAGGACCATATTTGGTCACAACCGTCGAGCCTTCAACTATGGGCAAAATGTCTCTTTGAACACCTTCTCTTGAAATATCTGAACCGGAACCCATCGTCTTGCCGGCGATTTTGTCTATTTCGTCAAGGAAGATAATTCCCTCCTGTTCAGCAAGTTCTATAGCTGTCTGGTGAACTTCGTCCATGTCAATAAGCTTGTCGGCTTCCTCCTGCTCGAGCAATTTTCTCGCTTCGCTTACAGGCACTTTGCGCTTCTTTGTCTTTTTTGGTAATATTCCCGAAAAAACCTCACCCATATTTACATCAGCACCAATACCGGCAATTTCGATACCCAGCCCCGCATTGTCTGCTACTTCGACTTCAACAAGAACGTCCTCCATCTGCCCCGATTTAAGCTTATATTCTGTTTCCTGACGTTTTGTCATCTTCTCATGTTTTTCCTCGGGAGTTTCCTGCGGTGATGCAGAAAGCTGAGGCTTGCCGAAAATCATGCTAAGCGGATTTTGAATGGGCTGAGACTTGCCATCTCCGCAAAGGATGTCTAATATTCTATTTTGAGCCGCATCAGCCGCGACTTCTTTGATAGTTTCATATCTGCTCTGTTTGACCATTCTGATAGAAGCTTCGACAAGGTCTCTTATCATAGATTCTACGTCACGTCCGACGTATCCGACCTCTGTAAACTTTGTAGCCTCCACTTTGACAAACGGTGATTTCATAAGCTTTGAAAGCCGCCTTGCGATTTCAGTTTTACCAACGCCTGTGGGTCCCATCATTATAATGTTCTTCGGCGTAATTTCATCTCTCATATCCTCGCCAAGCCTGCTTCTTCTGTATCTGTTTCTCAGTGCAATAGCAACAGCTCTTTTTGCATCGTCCTGGCCTATAATATATTTATCAAGTTCTTCAACTATTTGTTTTGGTGTAAGATTAGCCATAATTCCTCCTAAAACTGCTCTAAGGTGATATTGTCGTTTGTATATACGCAGATGTCTGCCGCAATTTTTATTGCCTTGGTGGCAATTTCGTCTGCTTGCAAATCTGTGTTATCGACGAGCGCACGAGCCGCCGCCTGTGCATATGCTCCGCCTGATCCTATAGCCATAACGCCGCCGTCCGCTTCAAAAACTTCACCGGAGCCCGAAACGAGCATGATGTTGTCCTTATCAGCGGTGAGCAACATAGCCTCGAGCTTTCTCATGTATTTGTCGCTTCTCCACTCCTGCGCCAATTCAACAGCAGCGCGTGCAAGGCTTCCGCTGTACTGCTCAAGCTTTGCCTCAAATCTCTCGGCAAGCGTAAACGCATCGGCAACGGATCCTGCAAACCCCGTAATAACCTTTCCGTCGTATATCTTTCTTACTTTTACTGCATTATGTTTCATAACCGTGCGTTCGCCGATTGTAACCTGTCCGTCTCCCGCAATTGCAATCTTGCCGTCTTTTTTAACGGCAACAATAGTAGTGCCTTTTATCGTCATAATATTTACCTGCTTTCCTGCGCAAATTTTCTTATATTGTCAAGAGCTCTTTGAGCTATAACCGCGTATCTTTCCGCCTTCTTACGGATTTTTTTACCTTCAAGGGAGGCAATTATTCCAAAGTTAATGTTCATAGGCTGAAAATCCTTGCTAACCGAGGAACTGACATATCTGCCCAGCGCACCGACCGCTGTTTTGTCGTCCAACTCCGGAACCGTTGCACCTTTTAACCTAAGCGCCG
>CAYJIQ010000301.1:0-1938 GCA_964370275.1 uncultured Christensenellaceae bacterium | reverse complement strand
TAAGGGAGGCAAGTTCATGATCGGTCTTATTGCGGGTGGTTATGATGTAAGCGGGTTGGTGAGTAGTGTCGTTTGGCGAGGGGCGATTGAGCAGGCAGCAAGGTATATCGATGTGACACTGCCTGCGGTAATTGAGCCGGAGCTTGGGGACGAGGTTGAATTTTCTTGGGATGATGCTGTGTTGTTTGAAGGGACTGTGATAGAGTTTTTTTGCGACAACAAGACGGTAAATATGACGTGTGCGGACAAGGGGTATCACTTGCAAAAGAGCATAACTTTTAAGCAGTATTTAGGAACTTCGCAGAGCATTGCTACGCAGGTTTGTTCGGAGTTTGATATGCCCGTAGGAAATCTTGAAAAGTGTACGAACAGCGTGAATGTTGTGTCGCTTGGAGAGTATACGCCATATGAGGTTATTTATCTGGCTTATAACAAAACTTTGGAAAATCATGAATATCGCGTTTATATGAAGGACGGAAAATTAAACGTCAGTGCGGTGGGGACAACCGCCGTTTGCCGTTTAAATAACGATATTGAGAGGGTGGATTATTCCTCAACGCTAGAGGGAATGGTGAACAGCGTGGTGATTTTAAACAGTAAGGGAAAAAAGATTGGGCAGGTGGATAATTCAAAAGACAAAGAAAAATATGGGTTGTTTCAAGGGGTTTATCGCGCAGTTAGCACGAGGGATGAGGTTTATGAGGCGAAACTTAGGCTTTCGGGAATATCAAAATACGGAAGTGTTTATGCTTTTGGAGATGTTGCGGCGATTACGGGGAGTATTGTGGAGATAAGCGACAATAACACGGTTGTTAGCGGAGATTTTATCGTTTTATCTGATGCGCATACATTTAACAGCGGCGGGCATATGATGGAACTTAAATTCAGGTAGAGAGGAGTGGTGTGGGTGATTTTTCTTGAAAATTATACGAACGAACAGCCAAGCTCGATGTGTGTCGATTGGGCGATTGACTTTGAAAAAGGGTGCATGAAGTTAAGAAGTGCAAAGCCTTATCTTGTCTATGGAAGTGAGGCGCTTGAGGTCTTTATTTATAAGGCAATAAAGACGAGGAAAGATGTGTTTTCGGCGTATGAAAATGGCTTTGGATGCGAAAGTCTCACCTGTGATGGTGAAGGCGTGATAAAACAGCGCATAACCCAGGCTTTGGAGCATCCGGACATTAAATCCGTACATTCTTTTGAATTTTCAAGAGAGGCTGAGATGGTGCATATCGGTTTTTGCGTGGATAGCACATACGGAAATATAAGCACACAAATTAGTGAGGAGGTGGCGGTTTGAGCGTATATGACGACATGAAGGCAAGGCTGACTCTTGCCGGGAATGCGATGGACGGAAGCTTTGCGCTTGACAACATTGCTGCGGTCGCGGTAGAGATAGAGAGGATTGAACAACTTGGAATAAATTATATGCCGAACAGGTTTTTCCCTACTTTAGCATGGGGAGAGGACTTAACTCTTGCCTCGGAAAACTTTGGGATATACCGAAAAGAGCCGGTCAACGCGCAAGTTGAGTTAGTTATTGAAGGCGAAGTTGGAACGACAATCGGCCAAGATATTAAGGCGGCGGCGGGAGAGCTTATTTTTGTTTGTACGAGTAACGAGGTGATTGGGCAGAGCGGAAAAGCAAATGTCGTGGCAAAGTGTGAAAGTGCGGGCACTGCGGGAAATGTCCCGGCAGGGACGATAAATGAATTTGTGACGACTTATGAGGGTCTTATTTCTGTTAATAATCCGCTTGCCGCAAGCGGAGGGGTGGACACTGAAAGCGACGATGATTTGCGGCAACGTGTTTTAAATCGTTGGCAAAATCCATCTGTTGGTGGAAACATGGCGGATTATCTTACGTGGGCTATGGAGGTTGCCGGAGTTTCAAGGGCGAGTGTTACAAATCCTTCAGGAGGGAATGTAAATGTTTAC
>CAYJIQ010000300.1:0-1943 GCA_964370275.1 uncultured Christensenellaceae bacterium | reverse complement strand
AAGATTGTTCATTTTAACTATAGTGTCGTCAGGATGAAACTTTCTGTTGCTCTTTTTGTATGGCTCTGAAATGCGCATAATACGCTCTACACCGTCGCAAAGCGATAGTTGATCGCTATCAAGAGAACCTGTGTCCCCCAAAACCCCGAGAACAGTACACTGAGTCCCTTTGTTAATCTGTACTTGCATTCCGTCGTTTTCTAACCTGTGTACAAGCGTCTGTAGTTCCTCTTGTTTTGCATCTTGTTTCATAATTACAATCATCTTTAAAACCTCCTAAGTTTTATTAAAATTTTACTTTGAATAAGAATCCAACCCGGATTCTTGTTGTTTCACAAATAAAAAACCGCCCGGCGCAAGCCGGACGGCAGTTTTACATTGTGGGTGTAATACTATGTCCTTTTTGCGCAAACTTCAAACAGGCTAAAGCAAAAGCCATAGCCATTTGTAAATATAAAGTTTGATGCAAAGTTCTTCATAATATACCTCTTAAAATTCCATTTCGTGCCTAGGCACAATAGACATTATACCTCGTCTTTAAAAATAATGCAAGTAAAATTATTATTATTTAGGCAGTTTTCGCTAAATCACCATAAGTTAGGGTAAATAGCCATAAATTACTTGTAAGATAATACATTTAATAGTATAATAGGCCGGTAGGGGGAAGTATGAAGGCGATAAGATTTATCTCGGGCGCACTTGAAATAATAGGATTTGTTACTGTGGTGCTTCTTTGTGTCGTGTTTGCAATTTCCAACGATACTGCCGAATCTGCCACCAACTCTCAGCAAAGCCTTCTTTTGACGGTTTTTTACATGTTGGGTATGCTTGTTTACGGCGTACTCTTTATTTTAAAGCGTTTTCCGAGATTTATGGTGTATCCTGTAAAACTCGAACCGAGCAACATTGGTATCATAATCCCGCTTTCTAAGCTGATGCTCGTAATTTTAAAAGTTTGCTTTAACATACTTTTTATCGCTATAGTCTACTCTATATATGCAGGGCAAAGCTCAGACTTTGGGCTTCCGAGTATTCTAATTTTACTCATGGCACTTGCCATACCTGCAGACATTATTATATACTTGTTAATTGCAAGGAGGCACGCACATTGATCAACGGTAACATTTCGGGCATAAAACAACACACGCTTGATATGATGGAACAGATATATGAAATACAAGTACCCAGAGGTGAATTTTGCACAGAGGAGCTTATTTGTGCTCTTGCTGAGTATTCAAGCGAACTTTCAAGGGAAATATCTGTATTTTTAGCTAGAAGCGGAAAAGTCTTAGACGTATCGATTGGAAGCTCAACCGACGTTACAATGCCATATATGAGAAAACGTAGAGGCACGCAGGGGCTTTCGGGAGTTCGTTGCATTCACACACATCCCTCGGGAACTTCGCACCTTTCAGAGGTAGATATCGGAACTCTTTTGTCTTCTAGAATGGATGCTATGGCCGCACTCAGCGTAAAAGAGGGCAGAGCTATAAGCATGTGTGTCGGATATGTGGGTGAAGAACTTAGCACTCCCCTTCTCTACGGGCCTTTTAATGCAAAGAAGATTCCAAGTTCCGGGCTTTTTAGTGAAATCGACCGAGCAACCGTGAGGGTAAATGCTCTAATTGAGCTTCACAGCACCGAAGAAGAAGAGGAACGCGCCATGTTAATCGGCTTAAATGTCGATAATTTGGACGAGCTTGAAGCGCTTGCACAGACCGCGGGTGTCTTGTGTGTTAGCACGGACATACAAAAGCGCCAAAGAGATCACGGATGCTATATCGGAAGCGGGAAAGCGCGTGAACTGGCGCTTAAAGCCTCTGCTATTGATGCAGATGTTGCTATTTTTGACGACGAACTCACAGTGACGGAAACTTCAAATTTAGAGCAACTTTTGGGACTTAAGGTTATAGACAGACCTACTTTAATATTGGATATTTTCG
>CAYJIQ010000299.1:0-2003 GCA_964370275.1 uncultured Christensenellaceae bacterium | reverse complement strand
AAGCTAAGTCTTGTCCTGGTACTTGGTTCAAAAAAAAGCGTTGCAAGTGTCTTTTTCTTGCAAACCTCGCTATATTCGTCCCTATTTGCAATAATCTTATCTGCCAAATCCAGAACGCTATTTATCTCCTCTACGCTAAAATCCAAAGGTTCAATAAGGTGTCGCAACTCAATTTCCTCCAATAGATTGTATGGAAAAACCCCACACATAATGAAAACGCATGAATATCTACACGTTTACACCATTATACCATGCGGGGCGTTGCAACACAATATTTAAACCTCGCTTTTTACTCTTCCGACAAAAACTTGCCTAATAAGATTTTCAAGCGTTACGTTAATCGGCGGTTCTATAATTATCTGTTCAGGACATATAACGATAAGCCTTGAAAGCAAGACATCCTCGGTCTTTGACTCAATCGGTATGTCATCGCCTATCTGCACCTCTACACGCTTTCCGCCATCATCAAAAATATTTATTTCGCCGTCCTTTCCCGCTCTTAAGTGTACTGTTCCCAATTTTGATTCTCTCATGCACACAAAATAACGCAAAAGCTTAATAAATTCATTCCTCTCCCGCTGTATATAAAAATTCTCAACGCACTCGACAAAAACTTTCTCCCATCTCTTGACATAATCCTTCATCCGAAATCTCATAACTCCGTCAAGCGAGAGTATTCCTCCCTTATTTTCAAAAAGACAACTGGCAACTCTAGTGCTCACGTTCTTTTTGACCTGTTCAAGATGCTCTGCCCCGGAACTTGCGTACCATAGCTTTTTTACAGCCATGACGAGAATTTCACCTTGATCTCCTATGGGAATGTAGCTGAACTTTCCGCCAAAAAGCGAACTGAGATATCTCACCTGAAGGCTCTCAATTATTATGTCTGCAAAAATATCGCTTAACAAAAAAGCATCGGCCATATCATTCCATGTGACCCTAATGTAATTTCCTAAGTGAGTTTTATAGACGGAAAACTTGCTGTTTCTTGTGTTTTTTATTCTGTTTTCCATGAGTCTGCTAAACACAGGTTCACAGTTACTTACTCCAACGATTATCTCCAAAATCAGGTGCCCTCCGTTACATACAATACAATATGCAAGCAACGCTCAAACGTTTCACAAATTTCAAACTCAAAGTTTGATAATCATATCATGTGTAAAAACGCAAAGAATTAATTTACCAATAAATTCACAAAAAAAGAGCCGTTGTCACTTGCCGACAACGACTCTTTAAATTATCTGATCTGTCCATTTCCCGTAGCTATATATTTGTATGTCGTTAGCTCAGGAAGTCCCATAGGACCTCTTGAATGTATCCTTCCCGTACTTATCCCGATTTCAGCACCGAAGCCGAACTCTTCGCCATCTGTGAATCTTGTGGAGGCGTTTACATACACTACCGCAGCATCAACCTGCCTTTCAAATAACTGTGCGGATGTTATGTCCCTTGTCACTATGCACTCACTGTGTTTTGTTCCGTATTTTGCTATATGAGCGATTGCTTCGTCTGTGCTTTTTACAACTTTTACCGCCATAATAAGATCAAGAAACTCCGCTAAGTAATCCTCGTCCCTCGCGACCTTGTCCATTCCAAAAGGCATAGACTGTGGGCAGCCACGAAGCTCGACTTCCTTTTGCTTTAAAGCCTGCACTACAATCGGCATAAATTCATCAGCTATGTCCTTGTGAACAAGCAGTGTTTCCGCAGCGTTGCACACAGACGGTCGTGAAGCCTTTGCGTTAACCACTATATTTACCGCCATTTCCACACTTGCGCTTTCGTCGACATAGATATGACAATTGCCCACACCCGTTTCGATGACCGGCACTCTTGCATTTTCAACGACAAACTTGATAAGCCCCGCACCTCCTCTTGGAATGAGCAAGTCTACAATTCCGCTAAGCCCCATAAGTTGCGCCGAAGCCTCGCGAGACGGATCGGCGATGAGTCCCATTGCATCTTTAGGGATTCCAAATTTTTCAAGACTTAGCTGCAACGCC
>CAYJIQ010000298.1:0-2028 GCA_964370275.1 uncultured Christensenellaceae bacterium | reverse complement strand
TTGGCCCATAGGATATGTCCTTTTCAACCGTCTCTTCAAACAGCTGATATTCGGGATATTGAAACACAACTCCGAGCATGGTTCGCAGTGTTTTTCTGTCGTAGCTCTTTTGTGATATGTCCTCACCGCCAATGTAAACTTTACCTTGTTGAACAGGCACCAGCCCTGCAAGCAACTGTATAAGCGTGGTTTTTCCGCTTCCGGTGTGTCCCACAAGCCCGATAAACTCGCCCTGTTCAATTTGCAAATTCACACTTTTTAGTGCAGTGTGCTCAAACGGTGTTCCCGGTAAATACGTATGAGTTATATTTTCAAACCTAATCATTTTTTCTCCTTGAAGAACCTAAGACTTTGGTCTTTGCAATAAGACCTTGGGCTCTGCTCAAACCCGCTCAGGGACGAGCCGTCCCTAAGAACCCTGCTGACAAAACTTCGTTTTGCCGGGGGGGTATTGTTGCCGAATGTTTTACCGTTTCTCCCGCTTCGCGTTTGCGGGCGATAAAGAATGTTTATCGGTTTGGTTGCACCCAACATTCAGCCTGCGCAACAAATTCCGGGGTGTAATTATTCAACAATCGCCTCTGAAAGTTCTTCTGAGGTTAGCGGAGTTCCAACATCAATCCCCCGTTTTTTTAGTTTCATCGCAACACCTACTGCAAACGGAGGGGCAAGCCCCGCCTCTTTTAAAATGTCTTCCATGTAAAATACTTCTCTTGGCGTTCCGCTCGCGAGCACCTTGCCCTGAGACATAACAATAACCCTGTCTGCGTTCACGCACTCTTCCATGTAGTGAGTGATAGTTACTATCGTCTTCCCTTCCTCTTTGTTAAGGTACTCAATAGTCTCTAAAACTTCTTTTCTGCCCTTTGGGTCGAGCATGGCCGTCGCTTCGTCAAAGACGATTACATCCGAGTGCAATGCGAGAACACCTGCTATCGCAACGCGCTGTTTTTGACCACCCGAGAGCATATGCGGAGCGCGCTTTGCAAACTCCTCCATATTAACCATAGCAAGCGAGGAGTAGACTCGCTCGACAATTTCTTCGGGAGGCACGCCCAAATTTTCCGGGCCAAACGCGACATCCTCCTCGACCACCGTCGCAACCATCTGGTTGTCCGGGTTTTGAAAGACCATGCCAACTCGCTTTCTTATGTCAAAGATATTATCTTCAAGCTCGCTTAACAGACCTTCGACGTATATGCTTCCGCTTGTGGGCAAAAGCAGTGCGTTTAAATGTCTTGAAAATGTCGATTTACCACTTCCGTTGTGCCCTAAAATGCTAACGTATTCACCTCGTTTTATCTCGATGAACACCTCATTTAGCGCAACTGTCGTCTCTTCTTCGTTTCTATATTCATATGTCACATTTTTAGCGACAATATATTCTTCTCTGATTGGTTCCATCATTCACCCGATAATAGCAAAAAGGCGGTTTTGCTGAAATATTTCCAAGCAAAACCCCCTATTTTAAGTAAATTGTTATACGAGCTCAAGAATTACTACTTCAGCCGCATCGCCACGTCTGGGGCCACACTTAATCATTCTTGTGTATCCACCACCCTGGCCAAGTTCCTTCGCACGCTTGTCGTACTTGGGAGCTATTTCTCTGAACATCTTTTCAATTACAGGATGCGGATTCTCTCTTGTTCTTGCCGCATACTTGAACTTGCTCTCTTTTTCCTCTTTTTGAAGGGGAATGTCGTTTACATAGCTCATTATAGCACGTCTTGCGGCGAGCTTTGAAGGCGCGTCGTTTGTCACTTCCTGTTTTACGAGGTTGCCCTCTGCGTCCTTGACGACTTTTGTAACTGTTACGGTATTTTCGTACTCACGAATTGCTTTTGTTATAAGCTTTTCTGCGATACGTCTTACCTCTTTAGCACGAGCAGCAGTCGTCTTAATGCTTCCGTGCCATATGAGCGCTGTTACCTGATTTCTAAGCAGCGCCTTTCTTTGACCCGAGGGTCTTGATAACTTGTTTAAACCGGCCACTTTATGTTACCTCCATGGTATTGTCGCTATTGCGCA
>CAYJIQ010000297.1:0-2028 GCA_964370275.1 uncultured Christensenellaceae bacterium | reverse complement strand
AATATACGCTTATTTCAAGCAAAATCCCCATGATGTCCCTCCTTGACTGTACCGTAAGACCCGCTTAAGGCTCTGCCTTATACCCAAAGGGCACGAGAGAATCCGCGAGGGGTATAATACCCCTTGACCCCATAACAATAATAAAATATTTGTTCAACTGTGGGCTAAAATTCAGATATAATTGATAATCACAACTTTTCCTTTCCTTAGTAAATCTATACAATCATTGATTATTACTATCTAAAATCCAACCAATATTACTATGCTGTCTCCGTCCGTACTTTTTGCCGTAATCTTCGCTTTGTGTTTGTCGCAGATGTTCTTAGCGATGGAAAGTCCAATGCCAAAACCTCCGCTTCCACCCGTCCTTGCTGTGTCCTCACGGTAAAATCTGTCAAACCAGTTGTCGTGCCTACCCGGCGCAATTCCGGGGCATTCGTTTTTCACGGTGAGCACAGGTCTGCCCGGGTTACCCATCAAAGAAACGTCAACCGCTGTGTTTCCCGGAGAGTATTTCACCGCATTTTCAATTAAAATCTCAAACAGTTTGCGAAGTGCGCTCTCGTCTCCGTAATAGCTGAAATTTTTCTCTATATTAAGATTTAACTTCAAGTTTGCCTTTGCAAGCGGTGCATCAAAGTTCTTTGCCGTCTCGCAGAGTGCATCGGATAGCGAAAAGTTTGTCTTTATAGCTCCCTTCTGCTCCTCGTCCGTGCGAGTTAGCGAAACGAGACTTTCCACCAGCGAAGTAAGTCTTGAAACCTGCGAATTTACGCTGTCCGTCCATTCGCTTTGCCCGTAGTCCAGTTCCAGAACTTCGTTATTCGCCTTTATTATGGAAAGTGGAGTTTTGAGTTCGTGGCTCACGTCCGTGATAAACCGTTTTTGCCGTTCGTAGCTTTTAACGATGGGAGAAACGGCGTATTTTGAGGCGAAAAATGATAGTCCAAATATTACAAATACCGCTATGACGAGGATTATAACCGAATAAAACAAATACGAGGATGCGCTCCTCAGTTCCTCTTCGATGTCAAGAAACAGATATGTGTAGCCGTAGCCGTTGTCCGCCACCGAATATCTGTAATTATCTATCGTTCCACTCGTCGAGCCCGTCTCTGAAACCTGCTGTGTAAACTCTATTGCACCCCCCGAAGTAACGGAACTGATGTTTCTTGTGTCAATAAAGTCGATATTTCCTTCTTTGTCTGTCATTACCGAAAAATAGCGGGTTGTAAAGGCAATTTCCTGAGAGAATCTGTCGGGTCTTGGCGGAAGTCCATGAGAATTTAGGTTGTTTTCGCTAAGCAAAAACAGCAGTTCATCAGAGTTATATATCATAGAAGTGTAATTTGCAAAGTTCACGGCACACAGAATAACGAGCATTACGACAACGCTAATGACGGTGGTGAGTATGACAAATTTCCTGCGGAGTTTTCTAAGCATCGCCAACCTCCAAAGAGTAGCCCGTCCCCCTTGTTGCCTTAATCCTCACGTTTGTCCCGAGCGCTGATAGTTTTTTTCTGAGATAAGAGATGTACACCCACACCGTGTTTACCTCCGTGTCGCTGTCGTATCCCCAAATTTTCTCTAACAATCGCTCGGTGGATATGATATGCCCACGGTTTATCATGAGCATCTCCATCATCTGAAATTCTTTGCTTGCCAGCTTAAAGGAATTTTTCTCGGTATAAAGTTCAAAGGTCTTTTGGTCTAGCGACAAATCTCCCGCCGTCAAAACCGAAGAACTACTATTTGTAATCGTCCGCGTAATCGCCCGTATTCTTGCTAATAGTTCCTTTGTTTCAAAAGGCTTTGTTAGATAGTCGTTTGCGCCCGTGTCCAGCCCCGCAACCTTGTCGTCCACCTGTGATTTTGCCGTGAGCATGATGACGGGAACGAGGTTTCCGCGTTCTCTTATCCTTTTTAGCACGGTAAGTCCGTCAACTTTTGGCATCATGATGTCAAGAATCACTCCGTCGTAGTTTTCAGCTTCGATGTATGAAAGCGCCTCCGCTCCGTCATACACCG
>CAYJIQ010000296.1:0-2080 GCA_964370275.1 uncultured Christensenellaceae bacterium | reverse complement strand
ATTCCCGGGTCTTGCATACGATACAATCGGTTTTAAAAAAACCGTCCAATACATCTATGATGTGGCGCAGAGCACGAAAGCTGATGTCTGGTTTGGACACGATATCGAACAGTTTAATGCCCTTGTAAAATCAGACGAAGGATACTACGATTGATCTGTGTAGAGAAGATAACAGAAGAAAGGATATTAACATGTCAGTAATTAACATAAAAAAAGATGCGAAAATAGAAGTTATCCCCTGCGGTAGGGCGGGGATTGACCTCAATACGCAGAGTCTTAATTGCCCGTTTAAAGATAATGAAGCGTACAAAAAAACCGTTGGTGGCTCTCCTGCAAACATCGCACAGGGTTTGGCGAAGTTGGGAGTAAAAACCGGGTTTATCGGTAAAGTTTCGGGAAACGGCATGGGCGATTACATAAAGGAAGTATTTGAAACCGCGGGAATAGACACGCAGGGTTTGATATTTGACAAAACCGGGGCACTTAACTGCTTGGCAATAACGGAAATTCTCGCTCCCAGCAATAGTGGCTCGTATCTTTACAGAAACGGTACGGCTGATTTATTGATTGATGAATCCGAAATTTCAGAAGAGTATGTAAAAAGTGCTGCGGCAGTCGTCATTTCCGGAACCGCTCTATCAAGTTCTCCGTCAAGAGAAGCTATGTATAAAGTAGTAGAATACGCAAATAAACACAACACTCTTGTTGTAATGGATATAGATTTTAGACCGTATGGTTGGAAGTCTCCCGTAGAGACAGCTATCTATTATGAGGATATGCTAAAAAGGTGCGACATAATTTTGGGTAACCGTGAAGAATTTGACGCAGTAGAATATCTTAGTATGCCGGGAAACAAGGACAATGCGCGTAGTGCGAAGGTCTTCCTTGAGCAACGTGCATCCATTGTCATCGTAAAGGACGGGGAAAAAGGTTCGGTTGCATACACAAAAGAGGGCAAAGTAATAAAGTGTTCGATAATAAGAGTGAACATCAAAAAGACTTTTGGTTCAGGAGATGCATACGCAGCAGGTTTTTTATATGGGCTGTTTAGAGGCAAAGACTTGTACGAGTCTATGAGAATCGGCAGTGCGTGCGCTGCTATAACTCTCACGGGAATGAGCTGTGCAGAGGCAATGCCAAACGTGGAAGAAGTAACCGCTTTTATGAAGGAAAATAGTTTTGAAGCATAATAATGTTTAGACGAAAATTTCTGACGGACACAGGGGGTAGCATAGCTATAAAGTTAGAATGTCTATAAAAGAACTTAATAGCGAACGAGAGGAAAGTTAATGATATACGAGGAAATATGCAGGGCAGCGTCCGGTGGCGGAATAGTAGCCGGCTTTAATGTGTTTGGCTATGAAGATGCACTCGAGATAGTGAGAGCGGCGAACACCACTGAGTCCCCCGTCATGCTGATGATTAACAGAGATGCATCAAAGGCGATGGACATAGAGCACTGGGCAAAACTGCTCACGTCCGTGGCATCAAAAAGTGATGTGCCCGTGGGCGTGCATTTGGATTACTGCAGTGACATTGATTTGGTATTAAGGGCGATTGACGCAGGTTATACATCTGTAATGTACGACGGAAGTAAATTGCCCATAGAGCAAAATACAAGGAACACAAAGCTAGTTGTAGACTATGCCCACAAAAATGGCGTTATAGTCGAGGCCGAAATAGGAAGTGTACCGTACAGCGATTTGGGGCAGACTGAAATAGAGTTTTCAGATGTGGAAGAAGCTGTGATGATAAAAGAACAGTCAGGAGTGGACATGCTTGCTGTTTCGGTGGGAAACATCCACAGGTTGACCCAAAAAGCGGCAAGAATAAATTTTGAGTTACTTAGCGAGATAGAGAACAAAATAGACATTCCGCTCGTTGTACATGGTGCAAGCGGGATAGAAGAAGGCGATTACAAAAAACTTAAGAGCCATAGAATAGGGAAAATTAACATAGGTACGGCCATAAGAATGGAGTTCGGAAGAGTTTTGAGAGAGCAGATGCAGCTTTTTCCTAAAGAGTTTGACAGATTAAAACTGATGCATAAATCAAGAGAGGCTGTCTACGAAAAGGCTTG
>CAYJIQ010000295.1:0-2122 GCA_964370275.1 uncultured Christensenellaceae bacterium | reverse complement strand
ATGTATTGGTGCGCTCTGTCCGCTTCGGTAGGCGCAGCGATGGGAATTACGTCAAAACCTCTCGGGTCGAGCGCCGAGGAGAGCCTTCTTATGTTTCCGCCTTTGCCCGCGGCATCCCAACCTTCGTAGCCGATGACTACGGGGATTTTCTTAATATAAAGCTGAGTTTGAAGTTTAGATATGCGTTTTTGAAGGTCCTTTAGCTGGATTCTGTATTCGTCCTTTGGCAAGTATGCGTTCAGGTCGCATCCGTCAAGGCCGTTTGTCGGCAAGGTTTTGATGGTTTCGCCAAAGGGATATTGAGGTTTGCTCTGTGCCGAATTTGCCTTTTCTATTGCGCATATTATCTCTTTGAAAACCGTATAGACAGCATCCTGTTTGTCGGTTGCGCTCACCTTTATCCACGGCGAAAACTCGGTGTGTGTGCGCTGGGTAACGTTTTCATAGCACTCTTTAAACTCGTAGTAGTGCTCGTTTTGGTACTCATCAAAATCCTTAACACGCCAAGCTGTCGACTTTTTGCTCTTTAACTCTTCCATGCGCTTTTTTTGCTCTTCCTTTGGGATGTCGAGGAAGAATTTAATTATGATGTAGCCGTCGTTTGCCAGTGCCCGCTCGAAGTTTACGGTGCTCGTGCAAAGTTCGTTTAGCTGCTGTACGTCGATTTTTTCCCTAACATACTTAGCTACAAAACGCGTGTACCAAGAACCATCCAGCACAGACATGTTTCCATAGGGCGCAAGCGTCCCGTAGATGTCGCTGAGCGGAGAAAATCTGCTTTCCAGCTCGGGCTCTATGCTAAAGACATTGTAGCCGCGAGGATCCATGCGGTTTATGAGTTGGCTTATTATTGTGCCCTTGCCCGCCGCACTCCAGCCTTCAAAAACAGCGATGATAGGGATTTTTTTCTGCATAAACTCCGTCTGGATAACACCCATTTTTGTCTTGAGTTCTTTTAAAGTGGTCTCGCTAACGTTCATAAAACACCTCCTGGTATTAAGTTCTGAGTAAAGTATGAAATGCCGACCGGAAAATCAATATATCCACCCGTGTACTATTGCCGCAAACTCTCTTAGATAAAAGTTTGGCCACATCCACCATGCGGACACAGAGGACATTCCGTAGCAGTCCTCAAACCCCGCGCGTTTGGCGAATCCGCCGGCTCTGTAAATGTGAAAATCGGTTGTTACGTATGCTGTCTTGTAGGCGTGTTCAAAGTGCTCGTCTAAAATAACCTTTGAAAAATTAAAGTTCTCCTGCGTGCTTGTCGCCTTATCTTCGACAAAAACCCTGTCTTCGGCAATTCCGTTTTCAAACATATATTGCGACATCGCCACGGCTTCAGGGAGATTTTCTCCGCTACCTTGACCGCCCGAAACGACACATACGGCATCTTCGTGTTCGTTTAAGTAGTCGATTGCGACATCCACACGGTTTTGCAGTGTGAGCGACATTGTGTCTCCATGAACGGCTGCGCCCAGTACGACAATTGCATCTACTTTTTGACCTTGTTCAAGCCTCGGTGCGGTGAGCATGAGCACGAGACATATGATAAATAATAATATGAATACAATATAACATATAACGGCAGCGGAGCGCAATACGTTAAATACGCCGTTTGCACAAAGCTGTTCAAGTTTTTCGTAAAAAAGTCCGTAGATCAGGATGGGAGCGCCCAAAATCATGGGCATGATAACGCCCAAATTAAAGTTTGAGAGCATAGATGCGAAAACTGTGTCCAGCACCAAAAATCCGCCGATGATTATCAATAAGTAGTTCAAAGTTTCTCCTTAATATAAAAAGCATTCCCCAAAAGGGAATGCACCGGAGCGTTAATAAAGCCTACAAACGCAAAAATCACTTTAAAACAGGGAGTGTTTTTGCTTCGCTGCAAGGTTTTGTATTCTTGGGTAGCTTATTGTTTATAAGTTCTCGCTAATACAAAACCTTGCGTCTCGGCTTGCGAGCATATTTAACGCAATTATTTTGGGTTGCTACGGTGTATTAAAAACCGTTAATTTCCATATCCTCTGTCGTAGTAGTCGCCTCGTCTGTAGTCGTAGATTGAAGAACGAGAGTATGCGTCTAAGCTTTCAAGCGCCTTACCCGTTCCAACAGCGAC
>CAYJIQ010000294.1:0-2144 GCA_964370275.1 uncultured Christensenellaceae bacterium | reverse complement strand
TTAAAAAAAATTATACATTTTTCAAAAAAACTTTTTTTTTTGGGGGGGCAGGGGGTCTACCACCCGTGGCAGGGTGCGGGACGGAGTCCTGCGGTCTTAAAAAAACAAAATTTATTTCCGTGCGTTATTCCGTTACAATTGCTGCAAACACAGTGCAGACCTTGTCCGTATCGTTTATCAAACTGTGCGTCTGTCCGCTGTATGTCATAAAGATATCACCGGTGGCCAGGCGCACCTCTTCGCCGTTGTCGATGCCTTTTGGGCTTCCTTCACTCACGAAGAAAATCTCACATTCACCCTCGTGTATGTGCGAACCGATAGAACATCCCGGCTCGAGGGAGATTGTCCCCATGAGCCTACAGTTTGGCGGCAACACGCCATCTGCGACGAGGGATAGGTTTGCGTGACCAATCCCACCTCTCATATTTTGTCTAGCCTCTGTGTTTAAATCACTTTTGTTTATTACCATAATTGCCTCCTAAAACTTCAAAAAGCATATGCACTCAAATTCTCGCTTTAACGACTATTAGATGCTGATGATTCCAAACTGATTTAGCACGTAGCTTATCAGGATCGCGACCAAAAATACCGGGGCGACGTACTTTGTCATAATAATCGCCATCTTTTCGGACTTAAACTCCGAGGATAGCTTAACCTCGTCGCTAATTGTCTTAAACCCGATAACCCTAGTTACAAACAAGCATGTTGCAAGGGCAATCAGCGGCATTAGGACGTAGTTTGAAACGAAATCCATCAAGTCGAAGAACGAAAGCCCGATAACCGAGAAATCGGCGAGTACTCCGAAAGAAATTGCCGAAGGAATTCCCAGCAAGAACGCTACTATAAGCGTGATAACGACTGATTTTTTTCTTGTAAGCTTAAACTTGTCGCTCAAGCTTGCAACCACAGCTTCCATAAGGGATATGGACGACGTTATTGCCGCAAAGAAGACGAGGACGAAGAACGCAATCGCTATAACAATGCCGATGTCTCCGATTCCCATGAATATCTTTGGCATGGTTGTAAACATTAGTCCAGGGCCCGAGCTTATTCCCGAAATGTCTCCACCGTTAAATGATGAGAATGCGGGGATTATCAAAAGTCCGGCTAGGATAGCAACGCCTGTGTCAAAAAGCTCGATCTGCTTTACGGATTTTTGTATGTCCGTCTTTTTTTCTAGGTACGACCCATACGTTATCATAATTCCCATTGCAAGAGACATACTAAAGAACATCTGCCCCAGCGCTCCCAAAACCGTATTGACGCTAAAGTCCGCAAAGTTTGGCAATAAGAAGAACTGCACGCCTGCGCCCGCGTCCGGCAAAGTTAGCGTATATATAGTAAGACTTACAAGGAGCACCAAGAATGTCGGCATGATAAACTTGTTTGCTCTTTCTATACCCTTTTTAACACCGCCGAATATTACAATAGCCGTTAGCAGGATGAATACAATCTGCCAAATTACCGGAATCCACCCGTCCGATACGAAGCCTCCAAAAAATGCATCCGTCGCTATCGAGGCGACGTCCATAGTAAAGTAGCTGAATATGTACTTTAGCACCCAGCCGCCGATAACACAGTAGTAAGACAGGATGATTAGCGGGATTATCGCCGCAATAACGCCTATAAAGCTGTGTTTTTTGCTAAGTTCTCCAAATGCACAAATGACGCTCTTGCCCGTCTTTCTGCCAATTGCGATTTCAAGCACCATTAGCGAAAAGCCAAATGTTACGACTAAAATAAGGTAGATGAGCAAAAACATGCCCCCTCCGTATTCTGCCGCAAGGTATGGAAATCTCCACAGGTTGCCCAGCCCCACAGCCGACCCTGCCGCCGCAAGTACAAATCCGATTTTAGATGAAAATAATGTTCGTTTACTCAATGTCCCTCTCCTTTAGATGTGTCATCATGTCTTCTTGATGTAATACTTAGTTTTTAATTATAATACAAAAATGAGAAAAATTCAATATTAATTACTAATAACTTTTAATTCAGCTTTTAAGAACGTTCGCTCCACCCTCATCCACCCGGGCTTTTGCAACCCACCCCTGCGAGACAAAACTGTCGTTTTGTCAAATGATTATTATCTTTCCGACCGCTTTTTCTTCATTTCCTACACTTTCTTCACGCGATTTTGATAAACA
>CAYJIQ010000293.1:0-2157 GCA_964370275.1 uncultured Christensenellaceae bacterium | reverse complement strand
TGGGCACAGGAGCACTGAGGCGCATAGAGTGCTACGACATATCAAACACCCAGGGAACCGATTCAGTCGCGTCTATGGTCGTTTTCGTGGACGGTAAGCCCGACAAGAAAGAATACCGACGTTTTAAGATAAAGACTGTCGAAGGCTCAAACGACTTTGCCTCTATGCAAGAAGTTTTAAAACGCAGGATGATAAGGGGCATCAACGCAGGAGACAGCAATCACGGTTTTGGCGCAATGCCCGACCTGGTTATCGTGGATGGCGGAAAGGGACAACTTTCTTCTGCCGTAGAGACACTGGAATCCTTGGGACTTCACGATTTAAACATTGTGGGTATCGCCAAGCGTGAAGAGGAGATTTTTCTGCCCGGCATTTCAGAAAGCATTAAGCTTGCAAAAAACTCCAACGCGCTTAGGTTGGTCACCGCAATAAGGGACGAGGCACACAGATTCGCCATCACTTACCACCGCACTTTAAGGGAGAAGCGGACAATTTCGTCTGAGCTTGATAGAATCAAGGGTGTCGGCCAAAAACGCAAACTGGCACTAATAGAAAAATTCCGCGATATCCAAGGCATAAAAAACGCCTCACTTAGCGAAATTTCCGAGACCAGAGGGGTTGATATTTCAACTGCCAGAAATATTTTTGAGTATTTTCAAAAATAGATGTATATAAAAATGGATGTGGGCTACAATATAAGTAGTTTCCCGTTTCATTTTTCCTCTATGCCAAGAGCCGCCGTTGAAGTCAACGGCGGCTCGATTTTTTTGTTTGTCAAAACCTTTGAGATTGTAGTATAATTGAGGTACTTGATAACTAGGAGGTATATAATGGTAAATTTTGAATTTCATCTTCCGACAAAGATAATATTCGGACGCGACACCGAAGCACAGGCAGGCGAGCTTATATCAAAAGGCGGATATAAAAAAGTGCTCATTCACTATGGAGCGGGCAGCGTAGTAAAGAGCGGCCTTCTTGACAAGATTAAAGCAACTCTTAAAAGCCATGACATCGATTTTGTCGAAAAAGGTGGTGTTCAGCCCAACCCGACTGCCGAATTTTGCAAAGAGACTGCTGACTTCGGACGCGAGCACGGTGTGGACTTCGTCCTTGCTGTAGGGGGCGGAAGCGCAATAGACTCGGCAAAGATGGCCGCTCACTCGATTTCAATGGGAGTTGACCCTTGGGACTTTATTTCGGGCAAACAAAAGATCACCTCGAGCATCCCCGTCGGAGTTGTGCTCACAATAGCTGCAGCAGGCAGCGAAACGAGCGACAGTGCAGTTCTAACCAACGTGAAGACAGTTAAGAAGGCAGGCCTTGGAACACCGTTTAACAGACCTCTCTTCGCTATTATGAATCCCGAACTTACATACACTCTGCCGCCATATCAGACGGCTGCAGGAATCGTAGATATACTCATGCACACACTTGAGCGCTATCTGTGTTTAAACGATGAAAATGAATTTGCCGACAGAATGTGCGAGGCTCTTGCAAAATCAGTTATTTCAGCGGGCAGAGTCGTGATGCAAAACCCTACCGACTACGAGGCTCGTGCGACGCTTATGTGGGCAGGAAGCGTGTCTCACAACGGAATCATGGGCGCAGGCAGAGTATGTTCCCTGGTTGCGCACAAGTTCCAACACTCGATGAGTGCTCTTGACCAATCAATAACCCATGGAGCAGGGTTGGCAGTTGCTTGGCCTGCTTATCTAAAGTTTGTTTGCAAACATAACCTAACCAGAATTATCAAATATGCCGTTAATGTTTGGAACATCGACATGGATTTTGAACATCCCGAAAGAACTGCACAGCTGGGAATATTGGCAACCGAGAATTTTTTTGAACAAATCGGAATGCCCGTCCGCCTAAATCAGCTCGGACTTGACGAAAGTCACATAGAGGAAATGGCACAAAACTGTACATTTAACGACACTATAACCATTCCTTCCTACATTCCCATCGGAGCAAAAGAAGCTCTTGAGATTTACAAGCTCTGCCTATAAAACAAAGTCGGGAAAGACCCCATTTCAAATCGTCTATCCCGACTTTACTTCTTTTTGTTATTTACTTTATATTCTTTTTGTTATTTACATCTTGACGTATTCTGATTGCGATGTTAGAATTATTAAGGTTAATGAATGTGCCTCCGTAGTT
>CAYJIQ010000292.1:0-2163 GCA_964370275.1 uncultured Christensenellaceae bacterium | reverse complement strand
CGGGTATTGTGCAAGATGTCGAACCAATTCCGATGCTCTTTGTGTTGTCTATCGCCTTTTGCGCTACCCTTATTACGTCTTCTAAGTCCATTCCCTTTGCTGCGGCCGCGCCGCCGCACTTCCACATCAAAATCTCTCCGGCAACGCCTCTTCTTTTTTCTTTTTCGTCAATCGGAGCGGAAGCAACGTCGTCATTTGCTACTACCGTGCGCACGTCAATGCCTTCTTTTTTAGCCATGCGCGAAGCCATCTTTACGTTCATATTGTCGCCCGCATAATTTCCGTATAAGCAAGCTACTCCCCTGCCTTCGTCCGCTTCTTTTATCGCATTTAGAAACGACTTTGCAGTTGGCGAAGAAAAAATTTCCCCTACCGCTACTGCATCAAGCATGTTTTTTCCGACATATCCCAAAAACGCAGGTTCGTGCCCCGAGCCTCCACCGGTTACAATGCCGACTTTGGGTGTAGCGGATTTATGTACACTTTTAACAACCCTAACATCCTGAGTAGCCTCAACATCTCTTTTGTTCGCCTTCAAATAACCTTTTAACATATCCTCGACCATCATGTCGGGATTTTTTAAAATACGCTGCATATTTCCTCCAATAATTATTCTACATTCCTATGGCGTTTTTCCATCTCTTCATAGTTAATGTCAGAAGATTCATCCACCATCTTAATACACACCATGTCAAGCGTTATAAGCAAACACTGTTCAAACAAGTTGCCCATAGGTTGAACTGACTCTACCACGGCATCCGTTCCTCTGTACACACAAGCGGGAACAAACAAAACAAAATCTGCAACACTTACGTCCTCGCCGCTCGGGGAACCCGTTAATATAGCGATCTTTGCGCCATTTTTCTTCGCACAATCGCATACGTAACGGATATGACCAATCTTTCCTCCGCCAATCGTCGCAACAAGCAAATCCCCTTCATTAATCGAAGGTGTAGTGTCGTCCCAAATCCAGTGTGCTTCTTTACCCATGTGCATCATGCGCATCGCAAACCCACGAGTCATCATACCTTCTCTTCCGACACCGATAAAAAATATTCTTTTATGTGATTTAACGAGCTCGATGAATTCTTCTATCTTTTTTTCATCCATCCTGTCAAACACCGCTTTGTATTCTTCTATAATCTGACCGGCAAGTTTTTTAAATTCCATTATTAGTCTCCTTAAATCACTTAGACGAAAGTTGTTGTTTTAAAAGCCTCTTTTGGCGTTTTGTATCAATTGAAGATAGCAACATGTTGAGGAACAAAATTCCAAGCAACATAAGTCCCCAAATCATGTTCTTTGAATAAGGCGTAAATTGCCAAAGTGTAAATGCACTTTGAAGTATTTGGACGCTGAATAGTGCGAGTAATATTCCAAGCACCTTGCCTCTTCCGCCTGAGGGGCTGATTCCACCAAGCACGCAAACGAGTATGGCCTGCAAAAGATACGTGTCTCCATATCCGACTTTTGCCGAGTTAACTCTGGCAATGATCATTATTCCGGCGATTCCCGCCATAAGTCCCGCCATTGCATATGTTATAATAATATTCTTTTCGTTGTTTATTGAAGAAAAGCGAGCAGCAGTGTGATTTTCGCCAATCATGTAGACTTTTCTACCAAACCCGGTTCTTCCCATAATGAACACAATAAGCGCCGTAACAGCAAGGAAAATAATGAATATTACAGGTATTGGTCCAAGCTGTGCAGTTCCGAGCGAGGCAAAGCTATCGGGAAGATTTGTTATTCCCTTTCCTCCCGTAGACGCCATTCCGATTCCATTATAAAATATCATCGTTCCGAGGGTTGCAACAATCGGGTTGACCGAAAACTTAGAGATTAGTATTCCGTTTAAAGTTCCCGCAGCAACAGCCGCAACTATTCCTACCAAAATTCCAAGAAATACAACTCCATCGCCCATCGCAGCCACCAGCCCTTCGTTTGTCATTACAAACGCCGCACAGATTCCTCCAAGATTCGCGTTTGCAACGATAGAAAGGTCGATTCCGCCAAGCAACATTACAAGTCCCATCCCGATACAGAGAATACCAAATTCTGAAACTTGAAACATCATACTTGTAAAGTTTCTCTCGTTATACATCTTATCACCGAGAAAAACGAGCATTAGCAACAATATAGCCAAAGTAACACATATCAATATGC
>CAYJIQ010000291.1:0-2176 GCA_964370275.1 uncultured Christensenellaceae bacterium | reverse complement strand
CGGCCCGGTTGCAAAAATCTTTGTGCCCTCAATTTCGCTTATGTCGCAGACATGCCTAGAAACCACCTCTATATTTTCGTGCTCCGAAAGTTTATTTGTAACATATGCGCTAAAGTCATACCTATTTACGGCAAGCGCACCCCCCGCCGGAACTTTTGTCGCCTCAGCCGCCGAAATTATCAGGCTGTCGAGTTCTTTTAACTCAGCTTTAAGCAATCCTGCCGCATTTTCGAGCCTGTCACTTCTTAGCGAATTTGAGCAGACAAGTTCGGCAAAACCGTCAATTTCGTGTGCGGGCGTCTTCCTCGTCGGCTTCATGTCGATCAGTGTGACTTTAATTCCCCTATTTGCTGCCTGCCATGCCGCTTCACTTCCCGCAAGCCCGGCACCGACGACCGTTAATGTATTATTCACTCTTTGTCTCTTCCTGCTTATTCTCAGATTGCTTTGTCTCTTCGGGCTTTTGTCTGCTGTGGTTTTTGCACTTTTCATTTGAACAACGCTTGTAAGTCTTGCCCGAAAGTTGCCTATGAACTACCATATATGCACTACACTCGCTACACTTTTCCTCTATAGGCATGTCCCATGATACAAATGTGCAAGTAGGATAGTTGGCACAGCCATAAAAGGTCTTACCCTTCTTACTTTTTTTCGTGAGAACTTGTCCTCCGCATGTCGGACAAGGCGCCTCAATAGGCTTTGTAATCTGCTTTGTGTTTTTGCATTCCGGATAATTCGGGCAGGCTATAAATTCCCCGTATCTTCCCGTCTTATAAACCATCTGCGCACCGCAAAGATCGCACTCAATTCCCGCAGGTCGCTCCTCCATCACGATTTTTTGAACAGATTCTTCAGCTTTTTTTACGTCCTGCTCAAATCCGGTATAAAAATCGCCTATTACCTTTTTCCACGGTCTACCGTCCGCTTCGATGTCGTCCAGCTGTTCTTCCATAGTCGCAGTAAATTCCACGTCTACTACATCAGGAAAGTTTTCGATCATCAACTTTGTGACGATTTCACCAAGCTCTGTGGGCACAATCAGCTTCTGTTCCTTTTTTACATATCCCCTGTCTAATATAGTTCCGATGATTGGAACGTAAGTCGACGGCCTTCCTATTCCCCTCTCTTCGAGGGCTTTAACCAGCGTCGCCTCCGAATACCTTGCAGGCGGTTTGGTAAAGTTCTGTTTTGGGTCTATGTTTCTTACGAGACACTTTGCGTTTTCCTCTAACTTGGGTAGCATGCCTTCTTGTTCTTCTTCGTCGTCCTTGTAAACCGCCGTAAAGCCTTTAAAGAGCAGTCTGCTTCCCGATGCTCTGAAGTTATAATCTCCTGCAACAATCTCTGCACTTATAGTTTCATAAAGCGCATTTGTCATCTGGCTTGCAATAAACCTAGTGTAGATAAGCCTATATAGTTTATACTGATCTGCACTGAGTACCGACTTTAAACTCTCAGGCGTCCTTGAAACATACGATTGTCTTATCGCCTCGTGAGCATCTTGAGAGTTTTTCTTTGTTTTATAAATATTTGGAGTTTGCGGAATGTACTCTTTTCCGTATTTATTTTCAATGTGTTCGCATGCAGCTTGCATAGCCTCTGTAGAAATTCTAGTTGAGTCAGTTCTCATATACGTAATAAGGCCTACAGTCTCGCTATCGCTTAATTTAACACCTTCATAAAGCCCCTGAGCAACCATCATGGTTTTTTTCGTCGCAAAGCCGAGTTTTCTTGATGCGTCTTGTTGGAGTGTGCTCGTCGTAAATGGTGGATACGGCTTTCTTTGGCGTTTACCGACCTTAACGGATTTTACGATAAACTGCTCATTTTCTATTCCGTTTTATATTTCCTTTGTCTCCTGCTCATTCGCAGCCTCAAATTTTTCGCCTTTAACCGCATAAAACTTCGCTTCAAACGCATTTTTCCCATATTGGTCTGTGAGAAGTACATTTATTGTCCAATATTCTCTTGGATTAAAGCTTCTGATTTCATTTTCTCTATCTACGATTATCCTAACCGCAACACTTTGAACACGACCGGCAGATAAGCCGCGTCGAACTTTTTTCCACAGCAAAGGAGAGAGGTTATAACCCACCAACCTGTCTAGTATCCTTCTTGCCTGCTGAGCGTCAATTCTGTTCATGTCTAGAGTTCTGGGCTTTTCAATCGCCTTTTT
>CAYJIQ010000290.1:0-2180 GCA_964370275.1 uncultured Christensenellaceae bacterium | reverse complement strand
GAAAGCGTCGGCTCGACAGAAGCCATGCACGGAAGCGACATAACACTCACCGTTGATGCGGATTTGAGCGAATACATATATGACGAAATGCGCGGCTACACAGGAAGTGTCGTGCTAATGAATTACAAAACGGGTGAAGTCTTGGCGAGCGTAAGCAGGCCGACTTTTGACCCAGCAAACGTGAACACGGATGAGCTTGAAGACACCGCTCTCGTAGACCGAGCGACGATGGGAAGATATCCACCCGGCTCTACAATGAAAATTATCACCACTGCGGCGGCACTCGAGCTTGGAATTGACATCACCTACGACTGCACAGGCGAAGACATAATCGCAGGACAGAAAGTAACCTGCGTCGAAGATCACGGCACAAACAGCCTTTCGGGCGCATTTGCTCACTCGTGCAACACCTATTACGCAAGACTTGCACTTGAAATTGGCGACGAACAGATGCTCGAAACCGCCGAGGAGTTTGGGTTTAACACAGAATTTAACCTAGACGAATTTGCACTTTATCAGAGCAACTTTGAGACGGGTTCAAACGATGGAGACCTCGCTTGGGCGGCAATTGGTCAGCTTTATGACCTCGCTTCTCCCATGCATATGGCTATGATAACATCCGCGATTGCAAACGATGGTGTAATGACAGAGCCCAAAATGCTCGCAAGCGTGTCAAGAAACGGAAGCGTCACACAGGGGTATTCTACAGACACGATAATGACGGTTTGCGACCCGGCAACTGCAAGCATTATTGAAGAATTTATGATTAACACCGTTAAGACGGGAACTGCAACCAGGTTGCAGATAGACGGCTACGAAATTGCCGCAAAGACGGGAACCGCAGAGTATGAAGACGAGGACGGCGACATTCAAAATCACTCTTGGGTTGTCTCATACATTAACGACGACGAGCACCCCTATGCTATTGCGGTTATTTTAGAAGGTGCCGGCTTCGGTTCGGCCCACGCTGTTCCCCTAGCGCAAAACATCTTCAGCAAGATGTTATAAACATGCAAAGACTTATTTCAAGCGAGCTAAAACACAAACTTGATACCCTACCCAAGAAACCCGGCGTATACCTCATGAAAGACGGCAACGAACGGATTATTTACGTTGGCAAAGCCTTAAACCTTGCAAACCGTGTTCGCCAATATTTCGGATCCGACACGGGCAAACAAGCAAAAGTTTCTGCAATGGTTTCAAACGTTTATACCTTTGACTACATAATCACGGACAGCGAACTTGAGGCACTCATTTTGGAGTGCAACCTTATAAAACAGCACCAACCCTACTACAACATTCTCCTTCGAGATGACAAGCAGTTCCCCTACGTTAGAATCGAGCTTAAAGATGATTTTCCTCGCATTGAAATTGTTAGGCGCATAAAAGACGACGGAGCAAAGTATTTCGGTCCGTACATCGCCGCACACTACGTAAGAGAACTTCTCGATGCACTTCACAAGCTTTTTCCGCTGAGAAGTTGCAAAAAGGACATTTCCCGTGCGATAAAGAATAACGAAAGACCCTGTCTGAATCGCGACATGGGGAGTTGCTGTGCTCCTTGTTCGGGAGAAATTTCATCGCAGAGATATCATGAAATTTTGCAGGGCGTAATATCCGTATTGAACGGAAAGTACAGACAGCTTGAACTTCGCTTTCGCGATGAGATGATAGTCTGTTCACAAAACCTTGAATACGAAAAAGCCGCGGTATTTCGGGATAAAATAGCACTTTTAAAAAAGGTCGCCGAGCGGCAAAAGGCGAGCTTCCCGCACCTGGCGGACAAAGACATTTTTGCAGCATCTACGGGCGATAAATTCGCTATTGTCCAGGCTTTTTTTGTGCGTGAGGGCAAACTTTCCATTACCGAACGCTTTGAAATGGACGCAGAGACAGACGAGGGCGAACTACTCTCTAACTTCCTCAAACAGTTTTATACGCCATCAAACGTCCCCAAACACATTTTTTTGCACTCTGACATCCCCGAGAGCGACATCCTCGCAGAGTGGCTTTCAAGCCTCAGAGGTTCAAAGGTTGAGCTTACTACGCCGAAAAAAGGCGAAAACAAAAAACTTGCAGACATGGCACACATGAACGCTGTCCAGGCTGTCGCAAGAAAAGAGGACGGCGAGAAAAAAGAATATGCACGCACTGTCGGCGCCGCACTAGAACTCGCTGAC
>CAYJIQ010000289.1:0-2183 GCA_964370275.1 uncultured Christensenellaceae bacterium | reverse complement strand
TCATAGAAGGGCAATGCTCGATTTGTTGTTGAAGGATTCACCCGGTTTTTTTGTCTCCGACATCGAGACACAAAGAGCGGGAACGACGTACACCATAGATACGCTTGTAGAGGTTTCAAGAACGTTTGTCGGAGAACCATTTTATATAATTGGGACGGACACGCTTTTTGATCTCGAAAATTGGAGGGATTTTGCGGGCGTTTCAAAGCTTACAAAGTTTATATGCGTTCCAAGGCCGGGAGATGAGCGCGCAAATGTGCTCGAACAGATTGACAAGCTCAGCAAAAAATATGGCGCAATTATTTTTCTTTCTACATATACAGGTCCACCGATATCTTCGACGGACGTGAGGAACAAGTTTTTAAGAGGACAGGACATAACAGGCTTTGTCCCAAAAGAAGTAAAGGAGTATTTGGAAGCTAACAATGTATTTACAAAATTCCACTGAAGAAAGGTATATGCAATACCTGAAAGCGAATCTCACACCAAAACGTTTTAAACATGTTATAGGAACGGCAAAGTGTGCGCAAGAACTTGCAAAACGCTACAAAGTAGATGTTAATGCAGCAAAAACAGCGGGACTGTTACATGACATGGCTAAAACACTCAACGACAAAACTCAACTCGGATGCGCAAGAGAGCACGGATATACGCCCGACGAAATTCACTTATACAGACCAGACTTGCTCCACGGAGTAAACGGCGCATTTATGGCGCAAGACATGTTTGGGATTGAAGACGAAGACACACTAAACGCAATAAGATATCACACGACGGGAAGACCCGCAATGAGCAAGCTTGAAAAGATAATATACATCTCAGACTTGATTGAGGAGACAAGGGACTTTGATGGAGTTGAAATGTTTAGAAAACTCGCTAACAAAGATCTCGACGAGGCGTTAATAGCCTCTATGCTCTGGGTGATAAAATACATACTTGACAAACAAGTTCCGTTGCATCCCGACGGGATAGACGCTCTTAATTATTATTTACTAAACAAGGAGGACATTAAGTGCAAAAGAACTTCGGCAAGCACGCTATGACAATCGCAAATGTGCTGGACATGAGAAAGGCAGAAAATATCGTACTGCTCGACGTTGAGGAGGTCACGGTTATTGCCGAGACATTTATCATTTGCAACGGCACATCTGACAAGCACGTGCAGACTCTTGCAGACGAGGTGGAAAATGCTCTTGCAAAGGAAGGGCTTATGAAACTGCGTGAAGAAGGATACAGACAAGGGCGCTGGATAGTGCTCGACTTTGGAGAAATCCTCGTTCATATTTTTCATAAACACGAGCGAGAGTTTTACGATATTGAAAGACTTTGGCAGACAGAGGACAATTTTATGACATACCCGCAATAGGGAATAGGTTATAATCTATGGGTCGCATGGAAAATGAAGGAAATCTTTGTTTTCTATGCAACTTATAAGTTTTAAACATAGCTATTAGCTTTGATTAGGTTGTTATGTCAGGGCATATGTTGCTACCTCGCTTTTAGAGATGAAACAGAAGGGTCCGCAAATTACAACACAAGGAGGAGAATTTATGTACGGGTTTATTGGCGCAATGGAAATAGAGGTGCAAGGCTTGACAGCTTTACTCAAAGACAAAAAAGAAGAAGACATCGGGTGCTTTAAATTTTTTACCGGAATTCTCTGTGGAAAAGAGGTTGTAATTGTAAAATCTGGAATAGGAAAGACTGCTGCGGCGACATGCGCTGCGACACTTGCGCTTACATATAAGCCAAAGTGCATAATAAACACGGGTGTTGCAGGAGGAGTTTCGCGCGAAGTGCGTCTGAAACCGCTGGATATTGTGATTGCAACAAAGGTAGCACATCATGATGTGGACGTAACTCCGCTCGGATACGAAAAGGGAGTTATGCCGGGAGAAGAGCTGTATTTTGAATGCGACAATAAGATTGTCGAGGAAATTTGGCAGGCGGCTCAAAAGCTCGACACTCATGTATATAAAGGCGTGATTTCTTCGGGAGATCAGTTTATTAGCTGCACTCAAACGGGAGCGGAGATTGCAAACAGACAAAACGCATATGCTGTGGACATGGAATCGGCAACAATAGGTCATGCCTGCAAACTTCTCGGTGTTCCGTTTGGGATTATTCGTGCGCTGAGCGACTGTGCAGACTACATAAACAAGTTGCACGCAGTAGCAAAGGCT
>CAYJIQ010000288.1:0-2199 GCA_964370275.1 uncultured Christensenellaceae bacterium | reverse complement strand
AAAGCGAGTTTCGATTGCCCGTGCTATAAGTGTAAAGCCTAAAATCGTAGTGTTCGACGAAGCTGTGAGCGGGCTGGATGTCACCCTCAGAAATGACATAATGAAGCTTCTTTCCGACATACAAAAGGACTTAAAATGTACGTACTTTTTTATCACTCACGACATAGATGTTGCACTTTATATTGCTGACTATGTGTTCGTCATGAACAAAGGCGACATTGTCGAGCGTGTTACTTTTGACGGAGACACAAGCTGTTTTAAACACGAATATTCTCATCTACTGTTACAATCGGCGGGGATGGAATAAATACATTTTGGAGGAAACTACAATGAAGAAACTAATTATCGCTATGCTGTGCATCGCTTTGGCGTTTACCGCCGTTGCTTGCGGAGCACCCCAGGAAACATCGACAACCGAACCTGCGGAACAGACATCCGCAATTACCGAGGAAACTCCTGAAGAACCAATCGAGTCCGAACAACCCACTGAAGGCATAAAAAACGTTGCTCTTTCCGAAGGTTGGGCATTTGACAGTCCTTTTGTTACCCCGCTAAACCCGACAGTCAGCCCCAGCGGATTCAGCTTTGCCGGATATTCGTCAAACTTCTATGAAACACTTGTTACTTATGTCGACGGAGATTTTCTCCCGGGGCTTGCCGAAAGTTGGGAGGTTTCTACCGACGGCAAGGTATATACATTTAAGCTCAAACAGGGTGTGAAATTCTCTGACGGAGAGGATTTGACGGCGGAGGTTGTAAAGCTAAACCTTGAAGCATTGCCTGTCATGCTGGGAGATTTCAATGGCGCATACGGCTCTACCTCTGTCAACATTGAAAACATGGAAGTTATAGACGAGCACACTATCGCAATTACGCTGATAAACCCTTACTACGGCACATTACAGGATTTATCCGTAATAAACCCACACGGAATTATGTCTCCGGGCGCTTTTGGCGAAGACCTTATGCCCTCTGAAGCTACTTTGACGCAGACATTCGGTACAGGCCCTTATATGTACGAGGGAAGTTTTGAAAACAATATGTACACGTTTGTGAGAAATCCCCACTATCACGGAGAAGCCCCCGAGGCGGACACATTTACAGTGTCTGTCATCGCAGACCCCAACACTGCCGTGCTTGCACTTAACAGTGGAGAGATTGACGTTTTGCAAAGGACGATGCGCCTGAGCTACGATGCATTTGCGGATTTTGGCAACAATCCAGCATATACCACCGTGGTATCTGAAGGCCCCGAAGTTTCAAGATATTTTGCACTCAATGCAACCAAGTTCCCCTTTGACAACAAAGTGGTTAGAAACGCCGTTTCTATGGCATTTGACATGGAAACCGTCGCACAGTCACTGTATAACGGCAACGTAACCATTTCGGATACAATTTTTCCATCCAACTATGCATATTGCGATGGTCAACCCGTTTCGGGAAATACATACGATGTGGAAGCGGCAAATGCACTTCTTGAAGCAAACGGATATGTGGACAGCGACGGAGACGGCATCAGGGAAAAAGACGGTGAAAAACTCACGCTCAGTATGCCCTATATGCAGTCCAGCGCAACCGAGGATAATTTAATGCTTGTAATTGCCGACCAGCTAAAGGCAATTGGCTTAGAAGTTGTGCCCCAAGCACTGCCGGCACTCGAATGGTTCAGCGTTGCAATGACGGGCGAGTTTAACATGTCCCCCTACCAAACTTACGGTTTTGAATACGACCCCTTTACAACCGTGAGCAACATGAGAGCGGAAATAATGGCAGATCCCGTGGCAAGACAGGTGGGTGCTTCGAGCGAAGAAATAAATGCGCTTTTAAACGAATTGACGTCTACGGTGGACGCTGCTGAAATCGAGAAAATCTATAACGAGGTGTTCACATACATCTACGAAGAGGATATTTTGATACCTTTGTTTTTCCAAAACAGTATCGCGGCATATACCAACGAAACGGTTGAAAATATCTCACTTTCAAACTCGCGAATGGACGTTAGAGTTGCGGATATAGACTTAAAATAACAAATAATATGGAGTCGGCACATTTGTGTCGGCTCTGCATCTTAGAGGAGGAAGAAGCATGTTTTCTGTAATGAAGTACAGTGGCAAGTACAAAAAAAACACGATAACCGCCGTCGTTTTTTTGTTGATAGCCGTACCCGTTAGCCTTGTTCCCTATTTCATCGCGGGCAAC
>CAYJIQ010000287.1:0-2225 GCA_964370275.1 uncultured Christensenellaceae bacterium | reverse complement strand
CTCGAACCGGAGTGGCAATTGTCTATAGTGGATTCGTTTAGCGTAAGTTTTCCGTAGCTTATATTGATTACTCCGCTTGAAGAATCTGAGGTGAAGTTTTTAATTACTGCGCCCCCTTCAACAACAACGGTGCCCGAGGCTACAATTGCCTTGCCGCTAACGGAAATATCCGCTCCGTCGAGTGTTGCACCGTTCAGAGTTAATGTGGCGCTGGACGAAACGGCTATCATATTTTCAGAAGAACTTCCTCTTAGTATCTTTCCCTTGGTTGCCCCGGAGTCTTTTATTGTCAAGCTTCCGGACACGTTAAAACTTCCACCTTCATTAACGGTAATGGTGTGGCCATTTAAGTCAAGCGTTGCACTGACATCTAAATTAACATCAATGGCGGACTCGAGCGTGATATCGGAGGTGAGTGTAATATCGCCTTCGATTTGAGGCGATAGTGGCGAGCCGGCAAATGTAGACGCGCCTTGAGCATAAGCTGTTAAGGGAGCAAAAGTTGCTGTAAATAAAAATAGAGTCAGCAACAGAGTTATTATCCTGTTTACATTCGTTTTCATATCAATATTACCTCTGTACGTATTATATTATGTGTTTTATACTGCAATAATACACACGATTTGGCAAAAAATCAAGTTTTTTTTCAAAAATTAACAAATTAATTTTTTCTTGTTACTTAATTTGCGAAAATTATATAATAACCTCAAGGCGGGCGGCTTCAGCAAAGCATCTTAGTTTGATTGAAATTAGTAATATAGTGTGGTATGATGTAAACGGTTGAGACAATTAAATCGATTTTAGCGCCCGTTGCGAGATGCTTGTTAGCTGAAAATACTAAACATTAGCTATAGTATATCCCGAGTTTTGCAAAGCGCCAACAATTTCGTTAAAGTGGTCCTTGTTTTTAGTTTCCATGGAAATATGCAAAAAACACCCTGCTATGTCGGTATTTTCTCCGCCGTGGTCGTGGCGAACCTTTATGACATTTGCGCCAAGGTCTGCGATTATTGCCGACACTTCTTTTAGTTGGCCGGGTTTGTCGAGCATCTCTATAACGAGCTCAGAGAGTCTTCCCGAGCTTAAAAGTCCTCGGCTGATGACACGAGAGAGGATGTTTACATCTATATTTCCACCCGAGACAATTGCGCACACTTTTAATCCGTCAAGCGGCAACTTCTTTGCTAAAACAGCTGCAACTCCCGTCGCCCCTGCGCCTTCAGAAACGAGTTTTTGTTGTTCCATGAGCGTAAGTATTGCTGTAGCTATTTCGTCGTCGGTGACTGTGACTATTTCGTCTACGTACTTAGAGCACAAGTCAAAAGTTAGCTCTCCCGGAATTTTAACTGCAATTCCGTCTGCAAATGTGCTTACGCTCTCTAGGTTGCAGCGTCTTTCGTTTTTAATGGAAGAATACATAGAGCTTGCCCCCTGAGCCTGTACGCCATAGACCTTACATTCGGGTTTTAGCATCTTTACCGCATAGGCGACGCCCGAAATGAGTCCGCCTCCGCCGACGGGTACGACCACCGCCTGCACATCTTCGAGCTGTTCCAAAATTTCAAGCCCGATGCTTCCTTGACCCGCAATGACATTTTCGTCGTCGAATGGGTGGACAAGAATACCACCCGTTTCCTCGCTATATTTAACAGCGGCAGCGTATGCATCGTCGTAAACACCATCAATGAGCTTGATGTTTGCTCCGTAATTTTTTGTTGCCTCAATTTTTGAAAGAGGCGCGACACTCGGGATAAAAATAGTAGAATTTAGCCCCATTTTCGTTGCTGAAAGGGCGACGCCCTGTGCGTGGTTTCCTGCAGAGCAGGCGATAATTCCGCGGGACTTTTCCTCTTCTGTGAGTGTAGACATCTTGTAATATGCGCCTCGAACCTTAAATGACCCCGTTACTTGGAGGTTTTCCGCCTTTAAAAATAAATTGCAGTTGTCGCCCATGTTAGGTGCGGGAATTACGTCGGTTTTTCTCACGACTGATTTTAGAGAATGTGCTGCTTGGTATATTTTAGTAAGCATGGTTTTTCCTCACTTTATTATCATTTCGTCCACGGTTGCACCGGGCGGGATCATGGGAAGTACACGTTCGTCTTTATCTATAAAGCATTCTATGAGCGTGGGACCTTGTGTGTTTTGGTTGTCAAGCGCCTCTTGGAGCTGTTCAAAGGTGTTTGCCCTAAAAGCCTTTGCGCCAAAGGACTGAGCGAGAGCGA
>CAYJIQ010000286.1:0-2277 GCA_964370275.1 uncultured Christensenellaceae bacterium | reverse complement strand
AGAATGTTAAGCTTCTCGGAACCGGCGTTGATTCCATCAAAAAAGCCGAGGACAGAGAAGAATTTAAAACAACGATGGAATCGATAAATCAACCTGTTATTGAGGGTGAAATCGTTCAAACCGTTGAACACGCGATAGAGTTCGCTAATAAAATCGGCTACCCTGTTATAGTGCGCCCTGCATACACTCTTGGAGGGACCGGTGGAGGAATTGCGGACAACGAACAGGAGCTTAGAACCACTTGTGCGTCGGGACTTGCGGCAAGTCGTGTTGGGCAGTGCCTCATAGAAAAATGCATCGCTGGGTTTAAAGAAATCGAGTTTGAAGTTCTTAGGGACGGCAAAGGAAACTGCATCACCGTGTGTTCGATGGAAAACATAGACCCTGTCGGCATTCACACCGGAGACTCGATTGTTACCGCTCCCGCACAGACTCTTCGCGACGTAGAGTATCAGATGTTGCGAACGGCGGCTATAGACATCATAAACGCACTGGGAATTGAAGGCGGTTGCAACGTCCAATATGCACTTGATACAAGCAGTATGCAGTATTACCTTATCGAGGTAAATCCGAGGGTTAGCCGTTCGTCTGCACTCGCATCAAAGGCGACCGGATATCCCATTGCAAAAATTGCTGCAAAAATTGCTATCGGCTACGGACTTGACGAAATAGTAAACGGCGTTACCGGCAAAACTTATGCCTGCTTTGAACCGACAATCGACTACGTAGTCATGAAATTCCCGAGATGGCCCTTTGATAAATTTACGAAGGCAGACAAGTCGCTTGGAACAAAGATGAAGGCGACGGGCGAGGTCATGGCTATTGGCTGGAACTTTGAAGCGGCACTTGTTAAAGCGGTTCGCTCGCTTGAACTCGGGCTATATTCGATGGAAAGTCCGTATGTAAAGGGATTTTCTGACGAAGAGCTTTATAGCTTTATTAAGGGCCAAGACGACGAAAGACTTTTCTACATCGCTGAGGTAATTCGCCGAGGTCTCGGAGTCGAGCGTATAAAAGAGCTTACGAGCATGGACGACTTTTTCTTAAGAAAGATCACAAACATTGTTGAGCTTGAAGAAAAGTTAAAGACTATGAACCTTAAGGATATTGACAAAGAGCTTATGCTAAAGTGCAAGAGATTTGGCATCGGCGACAAGGCTATTTCTATGTTTACGGATTGCACGGAAAACGAAGTTCGTGCGTACAGAAAGTCGCTTGGAATTGAAGTATCATATAAGATGGTTGACACGTGTGCTGCGGAGTTTGAGGCGATAAGTCCATATTACTATTCGACGTATGCTGAAATAAACGAGGCATATACCAGCAAAAATGACACGGTTGTCGTTCTTGGAAGTGGACCTATCAGAATCGGCCAAGGTGTCGAGTTTGACTACTGTAGTGTTCACAGCGTTTGGGCACTAAAAGAAAAGGGATACGAAACGGTTATTGTAAACAACAACCCCGAGACAGTATCAACAGACTTTGACACTTCGGACAGACTGTATTTTGAACCGCTTACACCTGAGGATGTGTTAAACGTTCTTGAACAGGAAAAACCCAAAGGTGTCGTAGTTCAGTTCGGTGGACAGACTGCTATTAAACTTGCAAAGGCCGTTGTCGAAGCGGGTTATCAAATTTTAGGAACTCAGCTTGACGATATTAATGCGGCAGAGGACAGAGAAATCTTTGATGCTCTGCTCGAAAGATTGGGAGTTGCAAGGCCTGCGGGACTAACAGTATTTACGGAGGAAGAAGCGGTTAAGGCAGCAGATGAGCTAGGGTATCCAGTGCTCGTGCGTCCGTCGTATGTTCTTGGCGGCCAGGGCATGGAAATCGCGTACACCGAGGCTAATATACGTGAATATATGCAGATTATCTCCAGACAGGAGCAAGAACATCCGATTCTCGTCGACAAATACATGGTCGGCATGGAAATAGAAGTTGATGCAGTGAGCGATGGTGAGGATATTTTAATCCCCGGAATTATGGAACCTATCGAACGTGCCGGCGTGCACAGCGGAGATAGCATTTCTGTATATCCGACGGTAAGTCTTTCACAAAAGAGGATTGACGAAATCACACACGTAACACACGAGCTGGCAAAGGCACTAAACGTAAAAGGTCTTGTAAACGTTCAGTACGTCATCTCAAACGGAAAGTTATACGTAATCGAGGTTAACCCCAGAGCGTCAAGAACCGTTCCCTATATCAGCAAGGTTACGGGAGTTCCGTTTATAAAGCTAGCTATGGACGCAGTTCTCGGACAGAGTGTAAAAT
>CAYJIQ010000285.1:396-2294 GCA_964370275.1 uncultured Christensenellaceae bacterium | reverse complement strand
AAAGTGTCGTTTCCCTCATCATTCACAGCACAATACGCATACTGGCTTTGCCCCGATCCGCTTCCTGCCGTTCTCGTCCACCACGCAACATATTGAGATCCCGCTTTTTTTCTTGCCATTGCTGTCGGTCTGAAATGTGTGTAATGCTTCGCGTCTTCATTTTTTCCATACCCCGCATAGGCATTTTTTGCTAGCTCCGAGCTTGCAAAAATCTCTCCCTCTGAAACCAAAAACAGTTTAAAATCAAAACTGGTCAAAGATGCCGCACCGGTCGATGGCTTCATCACCGTATTTTTCGGGACTTCTCTTATAATCGACCGCAAATCCTCGGGTAACGACTCGAAAATCTCTCCGTCGAGTGCACTTTGAAGTTCCGTTTCGTCAATCCTTGTCTCACGTCCCACACCCATGCCTCCCATCCTGCGCAAGTCCTGCATACAATTTTGCATAAGAAAAGACATCCTTGAGCCGGTATCATAATTCATCGCCATAAGCTGTAAGTTTATCACTTCGCCCGTAGACAGCGTGACATTTTTTCCGTCGCCCAATTTAAACAACTGAGTGTGTCTTCCTTCGTCGCATATTTGGTTAATTTCTGCCCAAGTATACGAATCAAGAAGCGGTAATGTCCTCTTTGTCGATACCTTTTCCCACACTCCATTTGACCCAAAATAACCGTCCAGCTCTGCCCACTGCGTTCCCATCCACTGCAAAATCGTTCCCACATTGCAGTCAAAGTAATGCACATTGTCGCAGGCTATGCTTCTTATTGTGCCGTACGACGAAAAATAAACATCTCCCATTTGTGGATCATTAGGTTCGCATCCGTATAGATACCAGTTTTTGACAACAATATCTGTCAGGACAAACAGCATCCCTTCCTCTACAGTATCCGGAAGCGCATTTGCAAATTTAAAACTAAGGTAATCGCTTCCTCTTCTTACCAACCCTCCGCCGGATTTTATTAGATTAGCCATTAAAACACATCCCCCCTAACCACCAAAACAACAGGTAGGTCCATTCTCGGCTTAGTTCCGTACGAAGCTATTTTCATAGCCCCCGTCTCTTGCCCTGCATCAACAAGTCCTGCTAAATTCCAACCCTCAATTTGCTCAAAATTAGCTGTTGAAGCAAGCGCAATTTCCTGAATGCTGTTTTGAGTAATCCCCTCAATTTCAATCCTGTAATAATACGGAACTTGCTCCCCGGTCCATTCACCGTTTAACAACGTAACGTTATGCACCGTAGACACGTTTGCCTTTGTCTGCTCAACAGTATCAAACAACGCCTCCGTCTTATCTACATTCGCATTAAATGCACTTGCATCGTCGCTAAGCGCCGCCTTTACGTAGTCCCCTTTTTGAATTTTGTTAAATCCTCTTTGCGTCTGTATCATATTCCCTCCTAAACAATAGCCAAAGACAGCTCTTCAATCGTACTATCTGCAAGCTGGTCCAAGGTGTGATTTTGGTAGTTGCCGATAATTTCATAAGAATATTCATATGAAATCGGCAGATGAAACGGCCGTATCTTTTCAATTTCATTTTGTGCCGAAACCATATAAGGCGTCACCCCGTATTCCCCGACAAACTTGATGACTATGCGCATATTTTCATGATCTTCAAATATCTCAATTTCCGCTTCGGCAAGCTCCTCTATAATGCTCTTCATAACCGAAAGTGTGAGCGGAGAGCGCATCAACATCTTCGCTCTCACCCTATGCCTTCTGTATCCAATATCAAATCCCGGCGCAGGCTCAAGGCCATAAAGCCTTTCCCAATAACTAGCAGTGTTTTGCGTAAAAGTGTTTATAAACATCTCTTTTAGCATCGCATCACACGCAGCACTCACGCGATCAATTTCTGCTTGTTCAGCGTTTATGAGGTCTGAAAGCTCAG
>CAYJIQ010000285.1:0-386 GCA_964370275.1 uncultured Christensenellaceae bacterium | reverse complement strand
CACCCGGGACGGGGCGCTTTAATCGACATTGACAACACCCACCTCTCCCATAGTCGGAAATTGTCCGTTGAGAATCTCTACGTTCTGATTTTCGCCGTTTACCGTATAGGAAATAACATCCTTTACGCCGTCCACAAACAACAACTCTGCGAGCTTAAAATAGCTAACCCGATTTTGCGTAAAACTAAGCTCGCTAAGAAAGTCAAACAGTGCTTCCTCAATCGAACTTTTTACATTTTGTATCTCGTAACCTTCCTCAATCTGCACCTGCACATCAAGCGAAATACTAACGGGCAAAGCTGCAATAACGCTCACATTTGCACCAACAGGGCGAACGGCTTCTATGTGTTCTTGAACTTGTAATCTAAGCGACTCCTGAGCCAGCA
>CAYJIQ010000284.1:250-2297 GCA_964370275.1 uncultured Christensenellaceae bacterium | reverse complement strand
CCAATGAGCGTTCACTGTGAAGATATCAAAATCAGATATCCGCAGGCTGAAGTTGTATTCATCGGCCCTTGTATTGCAAAAAAAGCTGAGGGCGACACAGAAGGGCTGAGTGCTGTTCTAACATTTGAAGAACTTTCCACATGGCTTAAACAAAGTAATATAACCTTTGACAAAAGTCCGGAGCAACCTTTTGGAAGGGCTCGCAGCTTCCCCACTTCAGGCGGAATAATTAGCAGCATGGACTGCGCACGAAACGATTACGACTACCTAAAAGTAGACGGCCTTGAAAATTGCATTAGCGCTGTCAAAGATGTAATAAACGGAAACATCAAACGCTGTTTTATTGAAATGTCCGCATGTAGCGGAAGTTGCATAGGGGGCCCTTTGATGGAAAAAACAAACCCCATCCAAGCTCAGCTGCAAGTTGCCCGCTCCACAGGAACACAGGATTTCCCCATAGATGCGACTTGCGTCAGCCTCAGCAAATCCTTCCAGCCCGAAGCCGATGTTCTAACAAACCCAAGCGAATCAGCAATCAACGATGCGCTGTTTAAAATGGGTAAAACTTCCCCAGACAAGGAGTTAAACTGTGGAAGTTGCGGTTATGACACTTGCAGACAAAAGGCAAGAGCGATAATAGATTCAAAGGCACAGGCGACAATGTGTCTGCCATTTTTGCAGGAAAAATCAGAGACATTTTCCACCCTCGTAGTAAACAACTCCCCAAACGGAATAGTTGTCTTAAACGACGAGCTTGAAATTCAGGAAATCAATGCAGCAGCGCTAAAAATGCTGTCTATAAGAACATCCCGTGACGTTTTGGGAGAACCTGTTATCCGGATACTCGACCCTAAGCCCTTTGAGCGCACAAGGCAAAGCGGTATTTCTATGAGGGAGAAGAAGGTGTACCTTGCCGAATACCAAAAACACGTTGCACAGACTATAGTATATGATAAAAATTACAAAATGCACATGTGTATACTAAGGGACGTTACTCACGAAGAAGAGTTAAAAACAAAAAAAGAATGTATAAATAAAAAAACAATAGAAACCGCAGATGTCGTTGTCGAAAAACAAATGCGCATCGTCCAAGAAATAGCCTCTTTGCTCGGCGAAACTGCGGCAGAAACTAAAATTGCACTCACAAAACTAAAGGAGTCTCTAAAGGATGAATGAGCTGTTCACTGAAATCGGTTACAGAAGTTTAAATAAACACGGTGAAGTTCTCTGCGGAGACAAAGTTGCCGTAGTGGATGGTGAAGATGGGACTTTAGCGGTATTGGCGGATGGACTGGGCAGCGGAGTCAAAGCTAATATCCTCTCTACACTGTGTTCAAAGATAATCTCAACTATGTTAACTTCGCAAATGTCAATAGAAAACTGCGTTGGCACAATCGCTTCTACTCTTCCCGTATGTTCGGTGCGTGGCGTCGCATACTCAACGTTTACCATCATGCGCACTGTGGACGACCAATATGTCGAAATTATTAGGTATGACAACCCAAAGGTAATCGTCGTAAGAGATGGTGAAATTCTCGACTATGAAGAAACTGAGATGAACATAGAAAACAGGCGCATATATAAATCTCAATTCACTTTAAATGACGGAGATTTGTTTGTTGCTGTAAGCGACGGCGCTCCTCATGCGGGAGTAGGTCGAACCCTAAACTTCGGTTGGGAACTCCCCCAAATCGCAGACTTCATCAAAGATTTTTCACACGTGGGTTTTTCGGCAAAGACGCTGTCTACAATACTAACCGACGAATGCAACAAGCTCTACGGTTTTAAACCCGGCGACGATACTACAGCGCTGATTTTCAGGGTGAGAAGGCGCGAGCCCATTAACATTCTAATTGGCCCGCCTGCAAACCGAGAGGACGATGCAAAGATGATGTCGCTGTTCTTTTCAAAGGCAGGCAAGCATATTGTCTGCGGCGGTACAACTTCAAAGATAGCAGCAGATTACCTTGGAAAGAAAGTCGAAATTGACCTTTCCTACTTAGACCCCGACCTTCCACCCATGGCAAAAGTCCAAGGAATCGACTAT
>CAYJIQ010000284.1:0-240 GCA_964370275.1 uncultured Christensenellaceae bacterium | reverse complement strand
AATGCAAAGGATTTTCTTGAAGAAAACACCCTTTACTCTACATGGAGCACCAAAAACGACGGAGCTTCGGTAATTTCCAGATTGCTGTTTGAAGAAGCTACCGATATAAACTTTTTTGTTGGCAGAGCTGTAAATCCGGCTCATCAAAACCCCGACATTCCAATTCATTTTAATATCAAAATGAGTCTTACAAGCGAACTGACTTCCTGTCTTAGCAATTTGGGAAAACAGATAAAGATT
>CAYJIQ010000283.1:1541-2303 GCA_964370275.1 uncultured Christensenellaceae bacterium | reverse complement strand
ACGCGCGTGCGGCATTTATCGGGATGAGCATGGACAGCACAAGAGCGGACATGACTCTCGCTGTACTCGAAGGTGTAGCTTTCGCACTTCGCGATTCACTCGAAGTTGCAAAGTCGCTCGGAGTAGACATAAAATCGAGCAAACTCTGCGGAGGCGGTGCAAAGAGCCCGCTTTGGCGCAAGATTATTGCAAATGTCATGAACATAGATATCGAGATTATCGCAGCAGAGGAAGGCCCAGGTTTGGGCGGTGCGATGCTTGCAGCGGTCGGTTGTGCAGAGTTTAGCGACGTTAAATCAGCGGCTGACCACATCGTAAAGGATGTGATCAAGCCCGATCCTCAGCTTGCCTCGGCATACGACGAACGTTACCGCAAGTTCAGGGAATTTTATCCCGCACTGAAAACTCTATTTTAAAAAAAAGATTTGTGCATAGAGTATTTAGAGATGCCCTAACGCAAAACGGAGATTGACGCAAATGTCAGCCTCCGTTTTTTGTTCTCTCAACTTATGTATTTTTTGGTTATACGTAATGCTTCTCAACCTCGGCACGTATCTCCTCAAGAATCGGTCGTGCGTTATAGTATTCAAACGACTCGGTGAAGCTCTTTATCTTTTGCAAGAGTTCGCTAATTTCTCCGCTCCATGAGTATGTCATGCAATTTTGGAGGCACTGCTCTATTATGTCGATGTCGAGCAGTTCCAGCGCTTCCTCTAAAATGTCAAGATTGCTTGAAAGATGCTCCTCATCCCCTTCTCCCTT
>CAYJIQ010000283.1:920-1531 GCA_964370275.1 uncultured Christensenellaceae bacterium | reverse complement strand
ACCCGAAAATACCTTCTCCTTTATAGAATCCAAGACTTGAGCATATAGCTGTAAAAACTCGTCTGTAAACGCCTCTATGTACTGATAATCCTCTTTTATTGCAGCATCTTCCAAATTTTTTGCAAACTCAGAAAGCTCCATTGCCCCAACAGAAGATGCCGCACTCTTTACAGCGTGAACCTCTATTCTGTAGTTTTTCGTGTCATTTTGAACGTGTGCGTCGGATATTACTCTAAGCTTGTTTATCCCATCGCTGTGGAAGGATTTTAACACATCGATGTAGTCCTCCATGTTTCCGCTCATAAAGTTTAGTCCGCGACTTGTGTCCAACCCCTCTATAGCAAACGTAGTTTTGTCTTCACTTTTGCGTGCAACCTTCTCTGTGTCCTCAACGAAACGAACCTTGCCCTCGGGGATCCACTTTAACAGTATCGCGTTTAGTTTTTGCATCTCAATAGGCTTTGCTAAAAAGTCGTCCATTCCTTCTTTGACAAAAAGTTCCCTTGCACCGACGAGTGCATTCGCCGTAAGCGCTATTATCGGAAGATTTTTATAGTAATCTCCCTCCATTTTTCGTATCGCAATCGTCGCGTCAATCCCGTCCATAACAG
>CAYJIQ010000283.1:0-885 GCA_964370275.1 uncultured Christensenellaceae bacterium | reverse complement strand
CGGCATCATATGATCCATAAACACAAGGTCGTATTCTTTGCTTTGTACCATCTCTACAGCAAGCGCACCGTTAATCGCCGTCTCTATCTTGAACTTATAGGGCGCCATCAATCCCTTTGCAACTTTTAGATTTACAGCATTGTCATCGACGACAAGAATGTTCGCTTCGGGTGCTATAAAGTGTTCAGACTTGTTTCGAGACTGGATTTGCGATTCATTTTTACCCAAAATTCCCGAAAGTTGCAGACATGTAATGGGAAGATTCGCGCAAAGCGTATCCCTGTAAATTCCGGTGTCTGTCGGGGCTGTCACCAAAACGACAGAAAAGTCCTTGCCCATCGTGTCCTTTAGGTTCTTTATCTTTGATATATGAACGGTTGGCGCAAACAGATAGTCAAACTCCTGCTCGTTTATGTAGTTGTACAGCTCAGATTGGTTTGCACAAACGGTACACTTTGAGCCTAAATTCTCAATCGTTCTGCTTATGTTGTGCGCATAAAGTTCCCTTGCTTCATATAAAAGGACGTTCTTGCAGGTGTTTATCGACACAATAGGCGCATACTCGTCGCAGGTTTGGGCGACAGTTACTGTAAATGTCGAACCCTTGCCAATCTCGCTTTGCACTTCAATATTTCCGTTCATCATCTCGCAGAGTTGCTTTGTTATTGCAAGCCCCAGCCCTGTTCCTTCAATATTTCTGTTTTTCTTTGTATCAACACGCTCAAACTGCATAAACAGGCGTTTCATGTCCTCTTGCTTTATCCCCATACCCGTGTCCCGAACGACAAATTTCAGCACGGCACTTTCGCCTTGACGCTCGCAGGTTGCCTCAAAGTGGATATTTCCTTTTTTTGTAAACTTAATGGCGTTGCTTAAAAGATTAAG
>CAYJIQ010000282.1:0-2305 GCA_964370275.1 uncultured Christensenellaceae bacterium | reverse complement strand
ATGTACTGACTTAATTTTTGTGTTGCTAGGTGAGCCGAGACCTCGTCCTTTGTTGCTACAAAAATCGTATTGTCTCCTGCAATAGTGCCGACAATCCCCTCTACTTCGAGGTTGTCCACCACTTCTGCAACCGCACCGGCACTACCCGAAATCGTGTTTATTACTACAAGATTTCCGGCGCTTTGCACGTTTTTAACCATGTCTTTAAATACCCTGTGCATTCTCTCAATGTTTGGAGCGCCAACAGTTTCGTTAAAGGCATACTTATATACCCCCGACTCGCACTGAACTTTTATCAGGTGCAAATCTTTGATATCCCTTGAGATTGTAGCCTGAGTAACTTTAAACCCCTGTTCCTGCAGTTCCCTTGCGAGGTCGTCTTGTGTTTCCACCTTCTTTTCTTCGATTATTCTCTTTATCGCCGACTGTCTACGATCTTTCATTACATTTACCTCTTAATATTTATTGTAAGTTCCACTCTGCTAACTTGCCCCTAAGTGTGGAGAAAAAATCATACCCATCAGTGCATACAAATCTTGCTTTAAAGTCTGCTTTTCTTATATTAATGTGACCACCTTTACCAACTTCGCAAACATTTATTCCGTCTGCGAACATGCTCGCCCTACCACCTGTCCTTTTTTCCGTCAATTTTACAAGCGAGTCCCCTGAGATTACCGTGCTTTTTGCACATATACTGTGCGAGCAGATCGGCGTGACCTGCATAATATTAAGTGTTGGTTGCAGTATCGAAGCTCCGGCAGAGATCGAGTTTCCGGTCGTACCTGTGGGCGTGGATAGGATAAGGCCATCGCTGAAAATATCTGGCAGCCTTGCTCGGTCCACTTCAACACCTACGTTTACAATCTTGTGTCCCGCACCGTGTTTAATGCAAATATCATTTAGCACATGAACGCTACGTACACAGTTATTATTTTCATCCATAACATCAGCTGCGAGCATCATTCTCTCTTGAATTTGATAGTCTCCGCTAACCACTCTTTTTATGGCAACTTTTGCATTTTGCACGTCGGTTTGCAACAAAAAGCCTACTCTACCCATATTTATCCCGAGAATAAGGCACCCCGAAGCCGCATATTTTCTCGCCGCCGATAGCATCGTTCCATCCCCGCCGACGATAATTAGCAAACCCGGAATTTGCTCTAGACCTGTACTTTCACAGTGCGAATGCAAATCTTCATCCACAAAATACTCTAAATGCTCAGCATCTAAAGCTTCGATAATTCTGCGTGTAGCGAACAATTCCTTGTCCTTATCTTTGTTAGAATAGATCCCTACCAGCATCGATTGCCCTCCAAGTAATTTAATTATACACAATATTGCGTTATTATTCAACATTTTTTTTACTTTTTTTGTAAATTAGAGTTGCAAATGTGCCATTTCCACAATATGTTGTATGTCGCAATCAAAATCGCTATCTTTTTGCGTGAAATAAGCCACATATTCGATATTTCCCTTGGGACCTTTTATCGGAGAATGAGCAAGAGAGCATATATTATAACCCTGCGTTTTTGCGAACCCCACTATATCCGTAATCACCTGTATATGCGTAGATTTTTCTCTTACAACCCCATTTTTCCCAACTTTCTCTCTGCCCGCTTCAAACTGTGGTTTGATCAGCGTAACAATTTCAGGAATTTCGCAGGCTTTGAGCGCCGGAATAATTAACTTTAGAGATATGAAAGATACGTCGCAAGACGCAAACTTTATTTGACTCTCAAAATCTTCCTTTGTAATGTATCTCGCGTTTGTCCGCTCCCTGACCACAACTCGCTCGTCGTTTCGCAGCGCCCAGTCGAGCTGTCCGTATCCAACCTCTACGGCATAAACTTTTGTTGCACCGTGTTTTAACATGCAGTCGGTAAACCCTCCCGTAGATGCACCGATGTCTGCACACACGAGGTTTTGAAGGTCTATCCCAAATTCGTCAACAGCCTTTTTTAACTTTAAACCGCCTCTTGAGACAAAAGGGCAGGGCTGTTCTTTTATAGTTATTATTGCGTCCTCTTCCACCTGCTGGCCGGGTTTTTCCACTTTTACCGTACCGATATAAACGACACCCGACATCACGAGTGCCTTGGCGCGTTCTCTGCTCGGCGCAAGTTCCTTTTCAAACATGAGCAGGTCGACTCGCTTTTTCATTTTTTCTTATCCCTCTCAAAAGTGCATAAAAACGCACTTATCATCTCGACGATTTTTACACTGTTGTGCATTGCAAGTTTTTTTCCCACAGCTTTTCCGCCGACAGTTAGCGCCGCAACGATGCTTGACACTGCAATTGAATAAA
>CAYJIQ010000281.1:0-2313 GCA_964370275.1 uncultured Christensenellaceae bacterium | reverse complement strand
AATTTAATCGGCGCACCTCTTCTAATTTTTGTTCCGGGGCTGGTTATGTTTGTGCGCGCAGACGGATTCCCCTCCCTCTCGGCAAAGATTTTGCTCATAGCAAACGTCGTAAACCTGGGGATGGACTTTGTGTATATTTTGGTTTTTGATATGGGAATTGGCGGTGCGGCACTCGCAACACTGACGGGTTATGCTGTCGGTGCGACGATTTGCCTATTTTACCTACTTTCAAAAAAGCGCACACTGAAGTTTACAGCTTTAAAACCAAAATTCTTTAAGTTAACTTCCGAAATTGCAAGCTATGGAATGGCGGGAACACTTACAACTCTTTTGTTTTGTGCGAAGGTGCTGTGTATAAATATCATCGTGCTAAACGTTGGAGGTGCAGATGGTATGGCAGTTTTTGCTGTTTGTAGCTTTGTAATATCGTTTATTTCAATGTTTATTACGGGAACCTCGGACACCATGGTTCCCCTGCTGGGCATTTTTTATGGTGAAAAGGATCATAGGGGAGTTCGATTTGTGCTAAATATAGCTATTATTGTGATTATCATAACCTCAGTATTTTCGGTTCTATTGCTCGAAGTTTTCCCTCAGCAGATATTGGCGCTTTTTAACATTACTCAGGCGAGCACCGTTGCAATTGGCGTGCAAGGGTTGCGAATATTCGCACTGTGTCTCCCCGCACTTGGGCTATCCATTACACTGATGTACTATTTGCAGGTTATCCGACAAAAAGGTATTGCTGTGTGCATATCGGTGCTCGAGGGTTTTGCTCTAGTTGTCCCCCTCGCCCTTGTATTCTCGGGAATTTACGGAATAGACGGAGTTTGGTGGGCGTTTGTATCGGCAGAATGTCTCACATTAATCATAGCCATTGTCCTTTGTAAAATAGCTCAAATCAGAGCAAGAGGAAAATACGTTAATATCCTACTAGAGGAACAAGCGCCCGATGGCGAGATTCTTTACACGGTTAGTATGCGCAGCGAGCTTTTAAAAGCCCCACATGTTGCTCAGGATCTAATTTCATTTTTGGAGATAAACAACTTTAGCGAGAAGCAGTCTACTTCTCTTGGTTTGCTTACCGAAGATGCCGTTGCCAACATCGCCAATTATAACGGAGAAGGCGCTGAGGTGTACATAGATATTGTTTGTAGAGTAGATAGCGAAGAGATTGTATTGAGCATCAGAGATGATGGAGCACCTCTTGACCAGTATTTTGAAAAACAGGGCGACAACCTCAGCTTTGACAACATTTCAGTTATGAAAAAGATTGCAAGGAAAGTGGATTATGTGCGTACTCTCGGGCTAAACAACACAGTGATGATTCTTGATAAAGAGTAGATTTTTTGTACGTCGATTACCTCCGTTTAGTAACTTACAAATACGCTGCGTCATCCTCTCCATAGGACAATACTCACAAAGGTCTCTTGGTTTCTAGAATACCCAAGTGTCCTCCCAATGATAGCAGAAGTTAGCATTTCGCTGTAGAATCAATAAGATATTGTCATATCCACCGGGCAACGTTTTACAGCATACGCGAAATCCCACGGTACATTATACACTTTCATCACACAAAAAAGACGCTCCGATGTTACTCGGAGCGTCTTTTTTATTTTAGTACTTTTCGCCACTTCTTACTTTACGGGTACTCCCATTTTGTTGTCAGTGTCGTCTTCTTTGTGCTTCTTGATCGTAAGTGCTGCAACACCTGTCTGTACAAGTGCGATTGCTGCCATTACCCAAGTCCACTGGTCTGTGAACTGCATCGGGAGTCTCATGTCTTCTGTTAGGATGAACACGATGATTCCTGCGATTGCCGGGATAAGCGAGAGGATTCTCGCGATTCCCTTGCGCTTGAGTTCACTTTCTTCGTCTGCGCTTCTGTAGCGTCTTGAGCCATTTTCTTCTTCCTTCTTATTCTTGAAGTACATCACGAGCATGATTATCGAACCAAGTGCTGTAACTATTGCAAGAATCAGGTTAAGAAGTGCCCAAGCTCCGCCCTGGAGTCCGCCTGCCGGGATTTCAGGTTCTTCGATGTTGATCGCTCCGTCTGTAGTCTCGTCAGTTGTTGTTTCAATTCCGCCAGCCGGGAGTTCCGGATCGGGAATTTCAAGTGTCGGTTCGTCGTCCGGTGTGTCGTCTACCGGAACTACCGGTGTGTCGTCACCTTCATCGGGAGTATCGTCCGGTGTATCGTCGGGAACTACCGGAGGTACTATCGGAGCCGCTGTGATTATAAGCGTGCCCGGATTTACACTTATGATGTAGTTACCGTCGAGTGTCGGTGTTGCGTCTATCGGGTATGTT
>CAYJIQ010000280.1:0-2338 GCA_964370275.1 uncultured Christensenellaceae bacterium | reverse complement strand
CTCCTTTGCCACTTGCTCCCGCAAAAACGGTTGCTCCCCCAAACTCGACCCCACCTCTAAAGTATCATCTTGGCTTTCAAAATAATTTTGGCTGTTTCCTCCTTGAAAATTAGCAGTTGTTACACCCGTTCTCTGCGCCTGAGTTTGAAACTTGACCTTAGCTCGGTCATATAACATCTGCGTTTCCCACCTTTGCCCCTCGGTAAGCTTTTCAAGTCTTAACATGCTTTGATACGCATATCCACTCTGTGTCTTTTTAAACATTTTCTCCGCCTGTGGGAAAAATTCATTAAGAGAAAGTATCGCAAGCTCAATCTCTTCTGGCGGTTCATCAAAGGTTATCATATTTGCAATCTCGTTTGCACGCTCAAGAGCAACCTCATATCTGTTGTTGCGAAACTGCTCAAACTCGGTGGGAAGCTCCGCCAAATTTCCTTCTTCCTGCTCAAATCCGTCTTGCTCAAACAAATACTCTGCGGGCAATAATTCCTCTTGAAAACTTTGTTCGACAAAATCTTCCTCAACAGAATTTTCTTCTTCCTCAGGTTTACTAGCCAATATTATCTCGTGCTCATCGCAAAATTTGCGCACAAGAAGTGTGACTGCATTAATTCCAATGACACAGTAAACCTTTCTTTGTCCTGAAAACACAAGTCTTCCCCAAAGAGTAACCCCCGAGCTCTGCGCCACCTGCATCGAAAGTTCATCTTCGGTAACTCCCGAGGTTATCTCCACCTCCTCGCCGTCCTCATCAGAAAAATATTCAAAATAGCTCTGTGTTTGCTCCGACTTAACATCCTCAAAATCCTCGCGAACACCTTGCTGCGCCTCAATGTCAATGGGAAATACCGAATCAAAAAACTCCACCTTATCCCCGGGACTTGCCAAAACCAGGCTAAGCCCTTCGTCTAAAACTTCTCTTGCCGATACAACTACGATTTTACTCACCTCCTAACAATCTCTTATCCGTAAAGTGCCTTGTCGTTTGCGCTAACACTCGTCAATGTATACTCTTGTCCTATGCTTATGAGGTTCGGATTTTTTCCGATAACATTCCTGTTTTCCGCATAAATCTTCTGCCAATAATTGCCCGAGGGATAGTACTTTTTGGCTATTTTATAAAGGCTATCCCCCTTGATAACCTTGTATTTTACAGGAAAACCATCCGTCGCTTTGGGGACGGGCATTATCACCTTTGTCGACATCACCTGTTCTACTACAAGCTCAAAATACTCACAAAACACAAGGTACACATACACATCCGCATCGCCTTCTTTAACCGTCAACCTCATTTCGGTCAGCAAAAACAGCTCGTTGTCGATAAGCCCGTCCACAGCAACCCTTATCTGCTTGCCCTCATCCTTCCACTTCTTTAAGTAGATAATGGTTACCTCACTCGTCTCCTGTGACAAAAATGTCTCGATGGCAAATTTTTTAAGCCCACTTTTGCCAAGCTCAAGATACGTTCCCCCCATAAGCGTTCGCTCAGAAACATCGTGTGGAAATTCAAGCGTCAACTCCGGCGGATTAACCTCAAATTCAACGCTCGCATCGCTAGTGCTCATTATTATCTTCCTCGTATTCATCATGAAAACACTCCCATCATCATATATCCTATAGCTGCACCAACGACACCGGTAACGATGCATGCCCAAACGGTAAGCGCCTTATTCTTGTTGTGCTCTTCCATGTCAATAAGTCTTCTGTCAACATTTGCAATCTGCTCAGTAAGCTTTCCCATAGAAATTGCCATCTCTTTTATGCTGAGTGCAAGGTGTTTTATCTCCGTCTGTCTCTCCTGAACCTGTTTAATTTTTTCAGCATGTGCCGCAAGCAGCGCCTGATTAGCCACCACCGTATCCTCAATATTCATTAGTTTCACCTATTTATACCAAATACTATTTAACCCTTCCCATAATCACAAAACTCTGCGCATTTCTAACAACAATAACCTCGTCTCCCTTTTCAAGCACCGTACACGCCTCACTCTTCCTAACCCCCTGCTCCACAGTAGTTCCGTTTACGACAATTTTAAGAGGAGAGGTCTCTATAACCTCTCCCGTATAAACAACCTGCTCACCCGAAAAAATCGACTTAAGCATCCTAATATTTCCCACAAAACACCCCCGTCGCTATACCGTGTTGCTAAAAGTCAGATTGCTTGGAGCAAACACAAACGGAAACTCCTCGTTTACAAGCTCACCGTGCGTAAAGCTAAACGGATTGAGCTTTGTAAACTTTATGTCCTCGATGACAACACGCTCTTCCTTGCCCCCGTAAGCATCAGGATCTTTACCCCATGCAACAAGCCTTGCCGAAGGTTCGTTTCCCGCCTTTT
>CAYJIQ010000279.1:860-2341 GCA_964370275.1 uncultured Christensenellaceae bacterium | reverse complement strand
AATTTTTTTCAAAAAATTGTGGGGTTTGGGGCAAAGCCCCAAGGTCTTGACCTTTGTGAGGTCTTGACCTTTGTGCGCTCTTGACCTTTATAAGGTCTTTACATTTTATTCGTATCTTAAAGCTTCTATCGGTCTTAGCTTTGCCGCCTTGTTTGCGGGATATATACCAAACACCAATCCTACGAACAGTGAGAATCCGAGAGCCAGAGATATCGTCGACATTGAAACTGCGAACTCCATGTCCATAAGCGCACCTGCTGCCATCGATCCTCCGTATCCGAGAAGTAATCCCAGAATTCCGCCTGTCACGCAAAGCAGCACCGCTTCTGTGACAAACTGAGAGAGAATATCAAATTTCTTTGCGCCAATCGCCTTTCTTACACCGATCTCACGAGTTCTCTCGGTTACTGAAACGAGCATTATGTTCATAATTCCGATTCCGCCGACGAGCAGAGATATGCTCGCAATTCCCGCAAGAACCGCAACCATTATTCCTATCATCTCGTCCATCATGTCGAGTATCGCCTCGTTGTTTGTTATTGTGAAATAGTCCTCATCTCCGAGCCGTTCGAGCATTAAAGCTTCCATTGTTGATACGACGCTTTCAACGGAGTCTGCACTGCTCGCTTGAACGTATATCATGTCAAACTCTGTATTTTCAAACATTCTTTGCGCAGTGGAGACGGGAATGTGTACCGTCGTGCTGGACATGATTCCAGCGGTGTCCGAACCTTCGAGCACGCCGACAACGGTAAATTCATCTCCGTTTATCATAAGTGTCGAACCGACAGCTCGGCTTGTTCCAAATAGTTCCTCTGCTGTGTCGTAGTCAATAACCACGTTGTTTGAGCGAACTTCCACATCCATATCCGTCAAAAATCTTCCGTTGTCGAGCACAAGCCCCTGCATATCGGCATAATTTCCCGTTACACCCGTGACGTTTGCGGTTGTGCTTTCTGTTCCCGCCGTAATGTTTGCACTGCCGCCTGTAGTTGCGCCAATCTGCAAAATATCTTCATCCACAACGAGCGTGTCAAGGTCATCCGTCTTTATGTACGTCGGCCTTGGTGTATTTACCGAAACCATAACCATGTTTGAACCCATGCTTTCAAGCGAACCCGTCATCTGTCCCGTTGCACCGTCCACGATGGTTATAAGAATCGTTACCGAGAAAACTCCGATTATAATTCCCAGCATTGTTAGAAAGGATCTTCCCTTGTTGCTTGCAAGGGAGCTTACCGCCATTTTTAGTGATTGCGTAAATTTCATGCGAGCGCCCCCTCTCTGCCGCTATCGCTGTCAATAACTCCGTCGACTATGTGAACCCTGCGCTCCGCCTGTTTCGCCACGTCATTGTCGTGTGTGATGAGGATGATGGCGTTTCCCGCCTTGTGTAAATCCTTCATCATCTTCATAATCTCTTTGCCCGTCTTGCTGTCGAGGTTTCCCGTCGGTTCATCCGCAAGAATTAGCGAAGGTTT
>CAYJIQ010000279.1:0-819 GCA_964370275.1 uncultured Christensenellaceae bacterium | reverse complement strand
GCACGTGCAACCGCTACACGCTGTTGTTGACCACCCGAAAGCTCATTGGGTTTGTGGTGCATTCTTTTTTCAAGACCCACCTGTGCGAGCGCCTCGAGCACCTGCTCTTTTCGCTGTTTTGCGGGAATACCTTGATATATAAGCGGAAGTTCGACATTTTCGTATGCCGTTAGCTTTGCGAGCAAGTTAAACTGCTGGAAGATAAATCCGATTTTCTTGTTCCTCAGCGTGCTCAGTTGCCCTTCCGTGTAGTCTGCAACGCTTATTCCGTCTATCGTATATTCGCCCTCGTCTGCGATGTCAAGACATCCGATAACGTTCATAAGCGTAGACTTTCCACTTCCTGAAGGGCCTACTATTGCGACAAACTCATCGTCATCGATGTGCAAGTTAACTCCGTTTAAAGCATATACGATATTGTCGCCCATCTCGTACACCTTTTTTACATTTTTTAAATCAATCATATGCACACCATTATCTTCCCATTCCGCCGCCCGATGGAGCATTACCACCTGTCATTCCGCTTGGCATTTCGCCGGTCATTCCGCCCATTCCGCCCATCATTCCGCTCATCATTCCCGAAGCGCTGTCTGAATTTACCGATTGAACGACAACACTGTCCCCTTCGCTCAAACCTTCTGTAACTTCGATATACGTTCCGTTGTTAATTCCGACTGATATTTTATGGTCTGCAACCGTTTTCGTCTCCGCATCTTCGCCTAAAATTACGTAGTATTCGTTGCTTATAATCTGGACGGCTTCAAGCGGAATCGTTATCGCATTCTCTCTGCTCTCGCTTAAAATATCGGCTGTTCCGCT
>CAYJIQ010000278.1:0-2347 GCA_964370275.1 uncultured Christensenellaceae bacterium | reverse complement strand
TAGTAATCGGAGGAGTGGCGGCAGGAATGTCCGCCGCTTCTAAAATAAAGAGAATGAGTAAACAGTCGCAGGTTGTCGTATATGAAAAGGGTGGATATCTATCTTATGGAGCATGCGGACTTGCCTACTACGTTGGAGGTTATAACGACGACCCAACGAGGATGATAGCGCGTTCACGAGCCGATTTTGAAAAGGCCGGAATTGCAACGTTTTTACACCACGAAGTTTTAAAAGTTGATACACTAAATAAAATTGTAACCGTTAAAAATCTAAAAACGGGCGACATCATAAAAGACAACTATGACAAGCTTATGGTTTCTACGGGTGCGGCTGCAGTACGTCCTCCGATAAAAGGTAGCGACAAAAAGGGAATCTACGTTTTAAAAACATACGAAGACGGGCTTGAGCTAAAGGAAGCTGTCGCGGGTTACGGTATAAGAAATGTAGTTGTCGTTGGTGGAGGATACATCGGCGTTGAAGTTGCCGAGTGCATGAAAGCGCTTAAAATTAACGTTACATGCATCGAGAGTGCTCCGAGAATTTTAACGACGTTTGACGAAGAGATTGCCAAAGTTGCGACTCAGGAACTAAGAGACCATGGAATCGACGTTAAGACGGGCGAGACTGTAAAGGAATTTATGGGATTTTCGAGCGTTACCGAAGTGGTTACGGACAAGGGAATATATCCTGCGGATTTAGTAATTATGGCGGTAGGCGTGCGTCCGAATACAGCGTTCTTAAAGGAAACGGGAATCGATATGGCAGCAAATGGTGCTATTATCGTAGACAGAGCGCAAAGAACGAGCATTCCGGACGTTTATTCTTCGGGAGATTGTTCTCTTGTATATGATCTTGTCAAAAACAAAAATGTGTTTTTACCGCTCGGAACTTCGGCGAACAAGTGTGGAAGAATAGCGGGCTCAAACATATGCGGAGCAAACGAGGAGTTTGTTGGAATGACAGGCTGTGCGGCGCTCAAAGTTTGTGATTTGGAGCTCGGGCGTGTCGGACTTGGCGAGAAGGAAGCGCAGGCCGAAGGTTTAAATGTCGCAGCGGTTACGATTGAAGGAAGAAACCACCCTGCGTACTATCCCGGTCAAGAAAAGCTTATCATAAAGGTTATATATGAAAGACCGTCAATGAGAATTCTGGGTGCGCAACTTGTAGGCAAAGAAGGTGCGGCGCTTAGGACGGATGTCTTTTCAGTAGCGATTGCAAACGGTATGACGACAAGACAGCTTGGGATGACGGATATGATATATACGCCGCCATATGCAGGAGTATGGGACGCAATTCAGATTGCCTGCAACGCAGCAAAGTAGTGGAAAATATGAATAAGATTACAAATATTAAAGAAGCAATTGGGCGCATACACGATGGAGCAACTGTTGCAATTGGCGGAAATGTCTTGCACCGTTCTCCTATGGCGCTTGTAAGAGAGATTGCAAGGCAAAACAAAAAAGATTTGACGATAATTAAGACAGCAGGCGCGATGGATGTCGATGTTCTGTGTTTTGCGGGTTGCGTCAAGGCGGTTCATGCCGGATTTATCAGCTATGAGTCGAAATATTCGCTTGCCGACCACTACAGAAGAGCCGTACAAAGCGGAGAAGTTGTAGCGCACGAACATGCTTGTTATACGGTAATTTCTGCACTTCGAGCAGCTCAGGCGGGAGTCGGGTTTATGGCAGTAAGGGGAATGCAGGTTAGCGACCTTATCGAAAAGGCCGATTATTTTACGAGGATTAACGATCCGTTTACGGGTGAAACTGTGACCGTAGTCAAAGCGCTCGTTCCCGACTACACAATAATTCACGTTCAAGAGGCAGACGAGATGGGAAATGCACTCATAGATATTCCTGTTTTTGAGGATGTTCTCATGGCAAAGGCGACAAAACATTTAATTGTGAGCGCAGAGCGAATAGTACCTGTGTCAAAGCTTGTAAGGAAGAGTGAAAATCTGTTGATTCCGCACTTTTTGACGGACGCCGTAGTTCAAATTGAAAAAGGCGCATCACCCTGTTCCTGCCCCGATTTATACGACATAAATGAGAAAGGGATAGAGGAATTTAAGGCACTAAAGGAGCAAAAAGAGCTTGAAGCTTGGCTTGCGTCCTATGAGTCTGCAGATGAAAGAGCGGGGAGGTTTGCACAGTATGGTATATAGAGACGAATGCACGGTTGCAGAGCAAATGATTTGCGAAATGGCTAGGCTTATCGGCGATAATAATACAGTTTTTCATGGAGTTTCTTCGCATATGCCTCTGCTTGCAGTACTTCTTGCAAAACAGACACACGCTCCGAATGCAGTACATTTAAACATCCCCGGTGGTGTAGACCCCGAAAA
>CAYJIQ010000277.1:0-2361 GCA_964370275.1 uncultured Christensenellaceae bacterium | reverse complement strand
ACCCCGCTTGGGGAACCTGACGTTCCCCAAACCCCTTCGCAACGCACCGCTTCGCGCGCTAAGGGGTTGTATCGGTAATATGTTACATAGGCTGAACATTCGGTGTCAACCGAACCGTTAAACTCTCTATTTCGCCCGCAAAAGCGAAGCGGGCGAAAAGCACAAACAATCTGCAACAATTACCCCCCCTACAAAACGAAGTTTTGTCAGCAGGGTTCTTAGGGACAGCTTGTCCCTAAGCGGGTTTGGGCAGAGCCCAAGGTCTTGACCTTACCTCACTATAAATCAAACAAAGTAAGCTGGCTGCTTTCGGGCAGCCCTTCTAAGCTTCCCATCTCACGCAGTGTGTCGACAACCGTCTTTGAAAGCCCCGCATTCTTTTTCAAATCCTGAATATTTGTGAGATTATCCTGTTGCGCCTCGAGAGCAACCGCAACCTTTTCGCCAAGCTTTGGCACGGAAAAAAACGGCATTCTTATCTTACCATCTTCGATTACAAACTTCATAGCCTTGCTGTGGCGAACGTGTACGGGTAGGAACTCGTATCCTCGCTCGTGCATTTCAAGCGCAAGCAAAAGCAAATCGTAGACATTTTGTTCGACGGCAGCGGCATCTTTGCCCTTAGCTTCAATTTCCTTTATGTTCTTTTTTATAGCATCCTTTCCGCCGACAAAATATGAGCTGTCAAAATCACCCGACTTTATGGTGAAAAATGTAGCGTAATATTCAAGCGGATGATGCACCTTGCAATAAGCAATTCTTAAACTCATGATAACATACGCGACCGCGTGCGCCTTGGGGAACATGTACTTAATCTTCTTACACGAATCTATAAACCACTCTTCGACATTAGCCGCCACCATCGCATCATACATTTTTTCTGTAAGCCCTTTTCCCTTACGCACATTTACCATCGTAAAGAAGGCAAGCTGATGGTCTACTCCCTTTTTGACGAGATAGTTCATAATATCGTCACGGGTGCAGATACACTCGTTGAGCGTCGCAACTCCGTCAGCAATGAGCGTTTGCGCATTCCCCGTCCAAACGTCCGTTCCGTGCGAAAGTCCAGAAATTCTGACGAGTTCGCTCATACTCTTGGGCTTTGTGTCCATGAGCATCTGACGCACGAAAAACGTCCCAAACTCGGGAATTCCGAGAGTTCCCACTGCAATTCCGTTTAGCTGTTCCTTCGTAAGCCCGAGCGACTTTGTAGAACAAAAAAGCTCCATCGTGTCGGGATCGTTTAACGGAATTTCCATCGGTTCAAGCCCCGTAAGATCTTGTAACATGCGGATTGAAGTTGGATTATCATGCCCGAGAATATCGAGCTTTACGAGAATATCGTGCATCGAGTTAAAGTCAAAGTGTGTCGTTACCGTGTCGGCCTCGAGCTTGTCGGCGGGCTTTTGTATAGGCGTAAACTCGTAAACCTCGCGGTCGTGCGGAACAATAACCATTCCGCCCGGGTGCTGTCCCGTCGTACGCTTTGTCCCGCTAATTCCGATTGCAAGACGCTCAACCTCGGCACGACCTAGGTTTAAGCCCTTTTCCTCCATGTATTTTAAAACATAGCCCCTCGCCGTCTTTTCCTTTATTTCGCCGATCGTTCCCGCGCGAAAAACGAATTCTTTGCCGAAAAACTCCTCGACGAATTTATGCGCCTTGCTCTGATATTCGCCCGAAAAATTAAGGTCGATATCGGGAACCTTTTCTGCATTGAGTCCGAGGAAAACCTCGAAGGGAATGTCGTATCCGTCTCTTAGCATAGGCTCTTTGCATTCGGGGCAATCCTTGGACGGAAGATCTACTCCACAGCCAAATTTTATCGTATCGATATCAAAGTCTATGTGTTTGCATTTCGTGCAAAGATAGTGCGGGGGCAGAGGATTAACCTCGGTTATCCCCAGCGCAAACGCCGCAAGCGACGAGCCTACCGAACCACGAGAGCCGACGAGATATCCGTCGTCGTTTGATTTTTTAACGAGCTTTTGTGCGATGTAGTATAGCACGGCAAAACCGTTGTTTATAACAGAGCCAAGTTCACGCTCAAGCCTGGTTGCGATGAGTTCGGGAAGCGGGTTTCCGTACATCTCGTGCATTCTTGAATATCCCAGCTCACGGATGTATTCCTTATCTCCTTCGACGACGGGCATAACCGTCTCTCCCGGAAAAAGTTCGATTTTTTCTGTCATGTCCGAGATTGCATTGGGATTTTCAACGACAACTTCATGTGCAACGTCCTCGCCGAGATAGGAAAATTCCTCGAGCATCTCATCCGTCGTTCGGAAATAAAGCGGTGCCTGATTATCCGCATCCTTAAACTTCTTTATGTGCATGACGATTCTTCTGAAATACTCGTCT
>CAYJIQ010000276.1:2056-2375 GCA_964370275.1 uncultured Christensenellaceae bacterium | reverse complement strand
CAGATTTTGTCTCCTTTGCGAGAGAGGGTGGCATCATGGTCGGGCCGGGCAGAGGTAGTGCCGCGGGAAGTATCGTCGCATATGCGCTTGGAATAACCGACATAGACCCGATAAAATTCGGCTTGCTCTTTGAGCGTTTTTTAAACCCCGAAAGAATCAGTATGCCCGATATTGACATCGACTTTTGCTACGAACGCAGAGGCGAGGTCATCGACTACGTTACAAAAAAATACGGCGAAGACCACGTTGCTCAGATTATCACATTTGGTACTTTTGGCGCAAGGCAGGTAATTCGTGATGTCGCAAGGGTTACAAGAAT
>CAYJIQ010000276.1:0-2046 GCA_964370275.1 uncultured Christensenellaceae bacterium | reverse complement strand
CATCGCCGAATCGGACAGGATGGCAAAAGTCGTGCCCTTTGCGCTAAAGATGACGATAGACAAGGCGCTCGAAGAATCTGAAAAATTCCGCAGAGAGTATGAAGCATCTCCCGACACAAAAGCTTGGATAGACATGGCAAGAAAGCTCGAGGGAATGCCCCGACACTCCTCAACACACGCTGCGGGAGTTGTAATCTCAAGCAAACCTATTGTCGAGTTTGTCCCCCTTTCCAAAAACCAAAAGGACGAAAGCGTCACCACCCAGTATACGATGGGCAACCTCGAACGACTTGGGCTTTTAAAGATGGACTTTTTAGGGCTCAGAACGCTCACGGTTATTAAAGACGCAACAGACCTCAAAAAGCGCGAGCGGGGCATAGATATAAACTTTTCTACCATGGACACGGACGACGGGCAAGTTTACTCCATGATTTCAAAGGGAAACACCGACGGCGTCTTCCAGCTCGAAAGCGACGGAATGCGTTCGCTTATGCGCGAGCTACACCCAAAAAACCTCGGCGACATAATGGTTGGAATCTCGCTTTTCAGGCCGGGACCAATGGCAAAGATTCCCGACTACATTGCGGGCAAAAACAATCCACAAGACGTAACTTACCGCCACGAAGTTTTGGAGCGTGTTCTTAAAGACACATACGGTTGCATGGTCTATCAAGAGCAGGTTATGGAAATCGTTCGAGATATGGCGGGGTATTCGCTCGGAAGAAGCGACCTTGTGCGCAGAGCGATGGCAAAAAAGAAGCGCGATGTCATGGAAAAAGAGCGCGATATTTTCATAAACGGCGGAGAAGGTGTGAGCGGAGCGGTTGCAAACGGAGTGCCAAAATCCGTCGCAACACAGGTTTTTGACGAGATGATGGACTTTGCAGAGTACGCATTTAACAAATCTCACGCCTGCGCATATGCCGTTCTCGCATATCAAACCGCATACCTCAAATGCCACTACGAAGCGGAGTTTATGACGGCACTGCTAAACAGCTATATGTCAAACACCGACAAGCTCTCTCACTACATGCGATACATGCAAACGGCGGGGATAAAGTTGCTTCCGCCCGATATTAACAAGTCTCTTTCAAAGTTTAACGTTGAAAACGGTTGCGTTCGCTTTGGACTTTCTGCGCTAAAGCAGGTGGGAGATTCGATAAACGGCGTTGTTGACGAGCGAATAAACGGCGATTTTGAGGACTTTGAAGATTTCACCGTGCGCTGTTTAACATATCTAAACCGCTCAAGCGTCGAATCGCTCATACTTTCGGGGTGTTTTGACAACCTGGGTTCAAATCGTGCGTCGCTCATATCCATCGCCGACTCGACGATGAAGCGGGTTTCGGGAGACGCAAAGATGCGAAGCACCGGGCAGATGAGCCTTTTTGACCTTATGGAAGACAAACCCGCCAGAGTGCAAATTCCCGCTCTTCCAGAATATGACCACCTAGTAAAGCTCGCCTACGAAAAGGAGCGCACGGGACTATACATAAGCGGACATCCTCTTGCCCAATATTCCGAAATTTTAAGCAAAAAAAGACCGCTTTCTCACCTACTTCGCGCAGTAAGCGAACCCGCTCTTGCAGAGTTCTACGACGGAAGAAATGTCGAATTTTCGGGAATTTTAACCGACGTTAAAGTTCGCACGACGAGAGCACGCCAGACGATGGCAAACGCATACCTTGAAGATCTTTCGGGATCGATTGGTGTTATATTCTTTCCTCGGACATTTTCAGACTACGAACCGATGATAAAAAGCGACAACTTTGTGACCATTTCAGCAAAGGTAATACTAAACGAAGATGCCCCACCCGAGCTTATCGCACAGTCGATTTATCCGCTAAGAGAAGAGGATCCGCAAAAACTATACCTGCGTATATACGAAGAAGACATGGAGCTTATCACCCGCATAAAGCGCGTATTGCTCGCCTATTCAGGCAGTTCTAAGCCAATTATGCTCATTTCAAACTCGGGCAAGAAATTTAAGCTAAACGAAGCCTGCGACAACAGCCAAGATTTAGTAAGCGAACTAAAGGCAGTGCT
>CAYJIQ010000275.1:0-2399 GCA_964370275.1 uncultured Christensenellaceae bacterium | reverse complement strand
CGCTTTTTGATAAGATGGTATTTTCGCCGCAAGAGTTAACCCAGCTTATTGAGAGCATGGTCTAACCCCCGCAATTATGTTGATTACGCCCAAAAATCATTTATCTGCAAACGAAAAACCTCACGGAGCTATATCGCTCAGCGAGGTTTTTCATTTTTCCGTCCGTCTATTGGCATCTCTAGAAAATCTATGTGCCCTATATCAGCCAAACCGCTTCCTACCCCAGCAATTGACTAATATCCGTAAGTATCAATTTGTATAACTAAGCAAGTTTGTTGTATGCCTCAAGAACTTTGTTCATCACCGTTTCGTCTGAAACTCCCGAAACATCTGCAAATGCTTGAGCAACGCCTTTTTCCTTGATATTTGCTTGTAGTTCAATACTTTGCGGGTCTGTACTGTTATCATAGTGCAAAGCCGCACCTATTCCGCAAATCAGGTTATCCGTCTCTATGCCATAACCCCTCGCCGTCATCATCGGTTTAATCAGACGGTCATTTGGAGAAAGCTTTCTAATCGGCTCGCGACCGACTCTTGCGACATCATCTTCAAGATATTTATTTCTGAAGCGACCTATGATTTTGTCGATGTACTTCGCGTGCGTCTCTTCGTCAAACCCGTATTTTTTTATCAAACCCTTGCCGCTTTCGCTCATAGCAGCTTTGACAATAGTGTAAATTTCATCGTTTGAAATGCTCTCGTCAACAGTTTTCAGCCCTCTTATATACCCCATATACGAGCAAATTGCATGCCCAGTATTCAGCGTGAAAAGCTTTCTTTCAATGTACGCCATGAGGTTTTCTGCAAGGTTCATCCCTTCAATATCGGGAATTTCTCCGCAAAATCCGTCTTTTTGCACATTCCACTCGTAGTAATTTTCCACAACCACATCAATGATATTTTCACACTTTACGGGAGGGACAATTCTGTCTACAGAGCAATTGGGGAAGCCAACGTTTTCATCTGCATATTTTTTGCCCTCTTCGCTGAGCTTTTCATATACCGCTTCTTTAAGCGTCGTGCTGCCGTTCACAGCATTTTCGCAAGCGATTATATTTAGCTTTTCGGCATTTGCGTCGGTTCGTCTCTTTTCGATTCCCTGTGCAACAGTTCCGGCAATTCTCGGCAGTATCGTTAGCCCAACTGCGGTTGTTATTATCTGCGCCGTTGCAATTTCATCGACTATTGCGGGCGATGTAGAGATTACGCCGCTAATATTCGCAACTTCAATTTCCTGTTTAACTTCATCCATCACGAAAACAGTATACTTTTTATCCGCATTAATCTTAGCGATTATCTCCTCGACAACATCCGCAAAAACTACGTGGTATCCTGCCTTTTCAAGCAGAAGCCCGATGAATCCGCGACCGATGTTTCCTGCACCTATCTGTATTGCTTTTTTCATTTATTTTCTCCCATAACTAGTCAAGTTCACAGATTGTTTTTCTAACCTGCAAAATCATTGCTGGCGATACAGAAAGCTCGTCCACACCGTAGCTTAAGAATGTCTCGGTAAGCCCTGTGTCCGCAGCCATTTCGCCGCAAATTCCTACCCAGATTCCCTCTTTGTGCCCTGCTTCAACAGTCATCTTTATCATCCTGAGCACGGCAGGGTGTCTTGGGTCATAGAAGTTTTCGAGCTTGGGGTTTTGCCTGTCTACTGCAAGTGTGTACTGAGTCAGGTCGTTTGTTCCGATGCTGAAAAAGTCCACTTCCTTTGCCAACTCATCCGCAATCATAACGGCGGAGGGAGTTTCTATCATAATGCCGAATTCCGGATCTTTAAAATCGATCCCCTCTGCTTTAAGCTCGTCCTTTACTTCCTGGAAAATGTTCTTTGTTTCCTGCAACTCCCAAAGCGAAGCTATCATGGGTACCATTATCGAGACATTTCCGTACATACCTGCACGCAAAAGAGCGCGAAGTTGTGTCTTAAATATCTTTTTGCGTGTAAGACATATTCTTACCGCACGGTATCCAAGCGCAGGGTTTTCCTCGGTGTCTAGGTCAAAATAATCTATCTGTTTGTCCGCACCTACGTCGAGCGTCCTAATGATAAGTTTTTTATCGCCCAAAAGTTCGGCCGCTTGCTTGTATATTCCAAACTGCGTGTCTTCATCGGGAAAATCGCTGTGTTCGAGGTATATAAACTCGCTTCTTAACAGTGCCACGCCACCTGTATCGTTGGCAATGGCAGTCTCGATGGCAAAAATTCCTCCGACATTTGCGTATAGTTTAATACTTTTGCCCGACTTGGTTTCAGTCTTAACTCCTCTGTATGCTTCTAAAAGCTCACGCTGTTTTGCATATTCCGCACGCAATTCCTCTGCTTGCTTTACGCTCGCCTCATCCGGTGCTACGATGAACTCGCTTTTTTGAACGATCCCCTGTTTTCCATC
>CAYJIQ010000274.1:0-2415 GCA_964370275.1 uncultured Christensenellaceae bacterium | reverse complement strand
CTGAAAAAAACGCACCCACAATCATTAACAGCACAGACGAAGCCAGCATAAGAATAATGCTAAGTGTAAACACCGCGTTTGCTTTTTTTAAATCCCTTTGACCCTTAGATATAGAGACAAGTGTTGCGCCGCCTGCTCCAAACAGGAGAAAAAACGCCTGAAAAAGAAGAGTAACAGGTTCGGCAACGCCCGCCGCCGCCATTGCATCTGCACCAATGGTTTGCCCGACGATTATTCCGTCTACAATCGCCGCTATCATCATGGACATAGAAGCAAACGTTGCAGGAAGGAGATATTCTTTGAACTTTTTGTTGGGCAAAGTGGCAGTGCGGGCGAAATTTGTGTTCTCCATGTTACTCACCGAAAAAACCCAGCGTCTGCAGTGAGTGGAGGAACTTTTGGAGGTAGTCATCAGTTGTCAACGGCCAAACAAACCCAAGCCTGTATAGTATCGCTGTTGTAAACTCGTTATTAATGGCGATAGGCTCAAACTTCAAGTTCTCATCGTTAATGTCATATGCTAAAAGCGTCGTGAGTTTTTGTGCCTTCTCTTTGTCCTCTGCTGCAGCTTTTAACTGCTTTTCAAATGCGTCACCCTCTACAAGCTCAATATCCATTCCAAGTTTTTTCATCGCCAGCACAACCTCACCCATGTAGACGTTGTGATTGTTAAATGGATGGAATACACAACACTCCTTTGGCGTATTGCTGAGCAAAATGAGCGCTTCGGCTGTTTTATCAATCGGTGAAAACTCGGGGTTTTCGTTTACCAAATCATATGGGAAAGCGCCGATTTCGCAGTATGCTCTGAGTCTACCGGCCGATCCGTTGGTTGTAAAGTTAATCTGGAACTCACCATCGCTGTGCCTTGCCGCCAAGTTTCCGACACGCATAATCTTGCAGTCGGCACCGTTTGAAATTGCCTCAAGTACAAGTCTCTCTGCTAAAAATTTACTGTGAACGTATTGGTTGTCCACGTTTTGACCAAAGTAAAATTGCTGTTCGGTAAGTTCGGAAGGGGAGGAGGGAATTCCGTTTACCCTATCTCCTGCAACGCTGACTGTCGATACGTGGATCAACCTTGCGCCTTTGTCTTTGCAGAAGTTTAGGAGTACTTTGACACTACCGACGTTTGTGTCTTCTATCTCGCTTCCCTTAGCAAAGTGTTTTACCGAAGCGGCGCAGTTAATTACAGTATCTATGCGCACATCAGATAAATTCTGCGTCCAGTCGCTCTTTGTAACATCGCCGTTTAATACACGAATCCGACTGCCAATTAGATTTTCATAGCTGTTTTCAAAGTAGTAAAACAGCATATTTTTTAGCCTCATTTCGGCGGTGATGTCCTGTTTGTTGCGCAAAATGCAGTGGACTGTGCCGGTGCATGTGTCAAGAAAGTTTTTAAGGACGTGAATTCCCAAAAATCCGGTTGCGCCTGTAAGCAAAATGTCACCTATATCTTTGTTCTTTCCGCTTAAAAAGGCTTGAGTAGTGTTCGCTTGCAAATGTCTGTCAAACGGGCTGTAATCATAAGTGCTTACATCCTCAAATTGCTGTGCGCTCTCTTTATCGCCCATAAGTTTATTAGCGAGTTTTCGAGGTGTCTGGCATTCAAAAACGTCGGCATATGAGAGGGTTATTCCGTTTTCCTGTGCCTTTACGACAATGCTTGTAACGCTAAGTGAAGTCCCGCCCATTTCAAAGAAGTTGTCTGTCGCACCTGCACTTTCCTGTTTTAGAACTTCGGCAAATATCTTGCAGAAAATCTTCTCGGTCTGGCTTATTGGCGCTTGAAGAGTTCTTTGAGTACTTGCAGTTTCAGGAGTAATCAGTGCTTTCTCGTCTAACTTTCCATTTGGGGTGACGGGCATCTTATCTATTTGACTAAACACCGTGGGCACCATGTATGGAGTCAGTTTTCCCTGTAGATGTTGTTTTAACTTGTTTACATCTATGTCTGTATCAGCACAATACCACGCACAAAGGTGTTCAGAACCGCCGATTTTGCGTATTCTTATCGCGGCACGCTCAATACCCGGGAATTCTTTCATGACATGTTCAATTTCGCCCGGTTCTATGCGCAATCCTCGTAGTTTAAGCTGTCGGTCACATCTACCTAGGATGATGACATCGCCTTTTTCGTTCCATCTAGCGTAGTCTCCGGATTTATAAACAGGTTCGCCTCTAAAAGTGATAAATGCCTTTTTTGTGAGGTCTTCTCTGCCCATATAGCCGTTTGAAACGCCGAGTCCGCCGATGTACAATTCGCCCATGACTCCCGGCGGTAACAAGTTTTCGTGTGCATCGACGATATATTCGTTTACGCCGAGAAGGGGAGGACCTACGTGAACTTCCTCGCCGCTTTTCACCTCTACACCGTTACTTGAAACGGTGATTTCTGTGGGGCCGTATACG
>CAYJIQ010000273.1:1917-2421 GCA_964370275.1 uncultured Christensenellaceae bacterium | reverse complement strand
GTGCTTGCGCTTGAAAATGACGACACGATGAAGCGTTTTAAAGAGCACATGGACTACACATACAAACTGGGTGCAAGGGTAATCGGTGTGGGCGAGTGTGGAGTTGCTGTGCACGGAATTATGGATATTCCGCTGCGCTCAAAACCTCCCACTCTATCGGTTAAACAGTTTGAAAATATTGCAAATGGCTACAACGAAATGGGCAGACTTGCGAACGAAAAGGGCATGAAAGTGGCCATCCACGTACACGTTGGAACGGGCATTGAGACGGTGGAGGAGATGGACAGGTTATGGACATGACCGACCCGAACCTCGTACACCTGCTCTACGATACAGGGCACATCACCATGGCAGACGGAAACCCCGTAGCCGTGCTTGAAAAATACATCGACAGAACCGCACACATTCATGGTGCTGGGAGAGGTTGAAAACATTCACGGGAAGTGGTCGAGTTATCCGCCACATGCACATCCGCAATCGGAGGTGTGCTTTTACAACTTTGAA
>CAYJIQ010000273.1:1594-1907 GCA_964370275.1 uncultured Christensenellaceae bacterium | reverse complement strand
TGCCCCAGGGATTCGGTGCAGGATTTATCGACGATGAAGTTGTGAAGATGGGGGACAATGGGCTTGCAATCATAACAAAGGGAGTGCACCCCATGGCGATGGCGCCGGGATATGCGTGTTGTTACGGTAAAAGGTGTTGCGGGGTTGGGCGATCCTCTTACCTCAAATTCATTACTGATGAACTTTATGGACAACAGGCAATCTCTGTATATAGCTACCTGTAAACGAATACAGGGCTATAAAAATAGAAAAACTTTTCTGTAAAAAAGGTTTTGTCCACCACAATAGCGGTATTGCTTGGAACTGTGCAAAG
>CAYJIQ010000273.1:0-1584 GCA_964370275.1 uncultured Christensenellaceae bacterium | reverse complement strand
TGTGGTTGAAACTTGTCCTTGGTCTGATAATAATAGGCTTGAGCGTGGAGATGGTGACGAGGACAAAAGCGAAACCTGCCTCGTTTAACAGGTATAATAGACGGGGATATCTTTCGTGAGAAAGTATTATGAATTTAGCGTTGCTTGGACAGAATCGGCGACCGGATATAACTTGCGCCTAAAGGCATTGCATCACCTACAGGCAAATGCAACAGAAAGACTGTTTCATAGCTGTTATCCAATGAAAAAACACGACTTTAGAAAATCGGCACTATGAAATTTCTCGGATTGCTCCTTAACAACCCGAGAAATTTTTTTAGATAAAACAGATTATAGAGCATATGCCTCTTCAAACGCTGTGCGAACGGCAGACTCAATGCGCCCGGGTTGTTTGGCATCGCCAACAACAATAACACGCTCACATACACTCTTGCACATGTTATGCGCTTCGTTAACTGAAGCGACACCCATCGCTAAAACTACATAGTCAACCTCAAGCTTGCTCTTTTCTCCTGTCTGCACGGACTCAAGCACAATTTCTTTATCAATAATTTGCATTAGCTTGGTTGACGGGAGATAATCGACTTCAAAGGAAGCAAGACGATCCATCGCATCCAGATAATGTTGAACGTATATGTTAGCTCCGATTTTATCAAGCATTTCTACCACAGTAACTTGATTGCCCTGTTCGCAAAACAACTCTGCCGCTTCAAGCCCGGTTGCACCCGAGCCGATAATTGCAATCTTTTGCCCTGATAGAGCCTTGCCTTTTAGCAAAGATTCCTCTACCGTTAATACGTGAGGGAGTTCACTGCCGGCAATAAAGCTGGGGCGGATAGATTTTGCACCGGTTGCAAGTATGATTGCATATGGGTTCATGCTTTGTAGAAGTTCCTTTGTTGCAGGCGTGTTCAGACGAATTTCCACGCCTAGCTTTTCAAGTTGAACGAGCTCATAATCTACAATCCAATTAATTTTATCCTTTTTTGGCGGTTTGTTTGCAACGTTTATCTGTCCGCCAACACAGTTGCTTTTTTCCAGTACAATTGGATTAAATCCACGTATCGCCAATACACGGGCGGACTCGAGTCCCGAAACCCCTGCACCGATAACTGCAACGGTTCTTCCGTTTCCGTCCTTATTATCAAATGGATATTTAGTTTCACGCCCGGCCACAGGATTCACAGCGCATTTAACGGGCCCGCAATCGCCAACAATGGTGTCGGATACCAGCGTTTCAAAACAGAATGTGCAGGATATGCAACGATTAATCTCGCTTTCACGACCTTGCTCTGCCTTCGCTGCCCACTGTGGGTCTGCAACCACGGCACGACCAAGACACACAAAGTCAACCAAATCGTCATCCAACATTTTTTCCGCCATCCACGGCTCTTTAATCATATTAACCGCCATAACCGGAAGTTTGACAGCGTCACGAATTGCACGAATTAGCGGAGTGCGGCAACCCTGATCGTATGTCATAGGTTCGCTCAAGGAATTAAATGATTCATAAATTCCGTTTGAGACGTTTATATAAGCAACGTTCATGTCCTCCAGCATTTTACATACTTTCACGCCTGCATC
>CAYJIQ010000272.1:0-2441 GCA_964370275.1 uncultured Christensenellaceae bacterium | reverse complement strand
ATTCGTTCGGGTTTATCCCCGCTCACGATGGATTTTGCCGAGAGCACATTTTCCTTTGCATATTCGTCGTATTCAAAGTTGCCCATAACTCTCAGCCACATTCCCGCCTTTACGGTGTTCGCCTTTTCAAGCTTTTCGCCACGCATAAACAGCTTACACTTTACAGTGTTGGTGTAGTCGGTAACGGCAAATTCGAGTATCGTCCACTTGCCTTCCTTTAAAACTCTGCCTTCCGCCGACACGACAAGCCCTTCGACGACGACACCCTGCCCGGGTTTTACGTGTTTCATATATACGGGAAGTTCGTCTATCCTCTTTCCGTGCAAAATTTTCTTGTGTGTTGCGGGATCCTGCATTCTGATATCATCCTTTTTTATTATCCGAACATCGTTTTTCGCGGTTGTCGGTTGCTCCTGAACATTTTCGCCCGTCTCCCAAGGCGGAATGTCCACCGAGTTTGCGACTTTATCTTCTATAACCGGATTTTCGCTCCCCACCCAAGGTGGAATATCCGACGAGCTTGCGGCTATGTTTTCTGTAGCAGGACTTTCGCCCGTCTCCCAAGGTGGAAGTTCCTGCGAGTTTATCAAATTATTGTTCATCGCCGGGGTCGTATCCATCTTTTCGGGTCGTCCGCCTACAGTGGACTTAGGCAAACTTTTCACGGAATTTTCGCTGTAGTCGTCGGCAGTGATTTGCACCGTCTTTCCCCGAACAACTTTTTTATAGACATCCGTTATAAATTCGTCGCTTGTCTCGCCGTCCATGTATGCAATTTTTAAAACCTTCAATTCAGCGTCAAAATTGTCCTTTGCATATTGCTCGAACCTATCGCAGATTCCCGAGCGTTTCACAATGTCGGGTGCATGCTCACGTGGCAAAACGAGCGAAACTACCGACTCCTCGCGCGTTACGCTTGCGCCCGATAAAAATGCTACGAGTGGCGGACAGTATGCGACGATGTATTCTTTTAGAAGCAGTTCAAAATTGTCGGGCACGCCCGGTTGTTTTATGATGACCTGTATGTCCGCACTGCTTGCGCCGATTTTCTTGCAAAGTCTGTCCTCAAATAATGTGTGCTCTGCCGGTGCAACGTGCGCTGCGCAACTGAAAAAGACGACGCATTTGCCCCGCCTATATGCTATTTTTTCAAATATTAAATTTTTATTCCCGGCGAGCGAAACTGCGGCATTTTGTGCCCTTTGTTTGATGCCCGCCGCCTGTTCCCTTGTCATGTTTTTAAACTTCCTCTGCCAAAACTTTGTCTATCAACAATCCCAGCTCGCTCAAAATCTCGCTTTCTGGTACTTTTTTTACAATTTCGCCCTTTGCAAACAGGATTCCCAAGCCGTCTCCGCCCGCAACCCCGACATCTGCGTCCTTCGCTTCTCCCGGGCCGTTTACTGGACATCCCATAACAGCAATTTTAATCGGTTTCACGACATTTTTCGCTACCGTTTTGACCTGTTTTGTGAGATTTGCGAGGTCGATGTGGCATCTTGCGCAGGTTGGGCAGCTTATCACCTCTGCACCGAAGCTTCTAACGCCGCTAAACCGCAAAATGTCCTTTGCAATCGGGATTTCCTGCACAGGGTCGCCCGTAACCGAAACTCTTAGCGTATCTCCGATTCCCTCCGCCAACAAACTTCCGATTCCTATTGAAGATTTAACAATCGACGATTCATAGTCGCCCGCTTCGGTAACTCCCAAATGCAGCGGATATGCACGCATTCTCGCCATGCTTCTGTATGCCTTTATCGTGTCCACTGCGTTTGAGGATTTGAGCGAGACTACTATGTCATAAAATTCCATGTCTTCTAAAATCTCTATGTTTGAAAGCGCAGAGCAAACGAGTGCGTCGCTTTTCTCTTTATTTTTATACTCGTTCATGAGTGAACCCGTGTTTGCGCCCACTCTTATCGGGATTTTTGCGGTTTTCGCCGCATCCACCACGTATTTTATCTTTGTCTTATTTCCTATGTTTCCGGGGTTTATGCGCACCTTGTCCGCTCCCGCCTCTATTGCAGCAACCGCTATTTTATAGTCGAAGTGAACGTCCGCAACAACGGGTATGTTGCACCCCTCCTTGATTGTTTTAATACATTTTGCGCTGTTTACGTCGTATGTCGCAACGCGCACAATCTCGCATCCCGCCGCTTCAAGCCGCAAAATCTGCTCAATCGTTGCCTCGCAGTCCGCCGTGTCCGTAGTTGTCATGGATTGAATCGGAATAAACCCATCCCCAATAAACGTATTTCCAACCTTAACTTTCATCTTTTCTCCTGTATTTAATACCATATTAATACCTTGGCTTTTCCCCAAACCCGCTTAGGGACAAGCTGTCCCTTGACCCTGCTGACAAAACTTGGTTTTGTATGGGGATTTATTTTTGCCGATTGTTTGTGCTTTTCGCCCGCTTCGCGTTTGCGGGCGAAATATAG
>CAYJIQ010000271.1:0-2482 GCA_964370275.1 uncultured Christensenellaceae bacterium | reverse complement strand
CCCGCCTTTATCATGTCAACAAACTCCTTAGAACGAGAATACGCCTTAATAAGCTTAAAAGAACCGCTCCCGCTTCTCCCTGTCATCTTCTTGTCAACATCCATCCCTCTTTGCACGTTCGTATACATAGCTTCAATTGAAACGTTTACACCATGCACTTCGCCCCACTCCTGTGAGTTTATTTCAAGAAACCCAAATGACCCGTTTAACCTGCGTTTTGCAGATACCAATTCCGCCATAATTACTCCTCTCTAATTTAAAACGACGCTTATGATAACATCCTCCATAGCGTCAACAAGTTGGATATTTGCGAGGATAAACACGTGTTCTCCCGTGTTCGCGCGGGCAATGTCTATCTCCTGCATATCCGTGGTTACAATCCCCGCAAGTTCTAAATACGTGCGCTGAGCCTCAATGTCTATAGCCGCCACGTTTTCAAAGTCACCCGAAAGCACAGTACCGTTTAGCTTTTTAAGATATCCCGTAAGCGCCGCACAAAGCGACTGCTTATTGTCGTGGTTGTTGAGCCTTGTGCCCTTGTAATACTCCTTAAAAATGTCGGCAAAATCCTGCCCGATCATGTCGCACCCCTCAACATGCTTTATCTTCTTAAAAAGAGAGGGAACACTCCCGGTGTTGATAAGCGACGTCACACCCCTCGCCGCCTCATATGCCTCTCCGTTAAACATCAAGACAAACTTGCCCGCATTAATCTGCGCACTCACATCCTCATTTTCCTCTGCGTAAAGTACGTCGGTAAATGCCATACCCGTAATCGACCTATCAAGCGCAATTCCCGCAAGCATTCCGGCGACTTTTACAGAATACTCCGCCGCCGAATATGTCTTTGAAGCTCCCAAAACATCAGAAACTATCCCCTGCGTAGCAAAGTTGACAATCCCTTCGCAATCAGGAGAAGAAGTGCTCGCACAAACCAACTTAAATAGTTTCCCCTCGCTTCTTGCCTGCTTGATAAATCCAATCGCTACACTTACCTGCGCACTCGTCGCATAGGGAATCGCAAGCCAATTCCATTTCATCGCCGAGATGCTTGCAAGCGTGCTTTCATAATCGTCCTCTCCTGCAGTTTTTTTGAGCCTTACAGCAAGAACCTTTGCCGCTCCTCCTCTCAAAGCAAGTTTTATGTTGTTTTCAGATTCACCCGTCCAATCTGAAGCCAATATATCCGCATCTCTTGTTATAGTTACAATACTCCTTCCATCCACCGTCTCATCAGGAAGCAAAAGTGCAACAATCCCCCTTTGCGACCTAACTACAACAGAAGACGTCAGCTGTTCAAAACTGATGTCAATTTTCGGTGTTCCCATTCACAACCTCCTCTTTAATAGTCAAATTCTCCATAGTCTCATACCCCGGATTTGTCCACCCATCATCCCAAAAATGCAGTTTGAAGCGCACATGACCAACCCCATCCTCAATCTCGCTACCGAGCTCCTCGGGCAAAATGTTGCGCCCGCAAAACTTAACAGTCGGCGTCATTGCAATAGTGACCGCCCTTAAAAAAACGTCCATGTCCTCCTGCGAAATTTTATTTCCCGAAACGCAAGCAAGATCAACGCAAATCACTCTTTCAAGAAGCGAACCCGCAGGCTTTTCACTCTGCGATTTTGCCGTTGCAAGCACATGTGTACTCTTAGCGTCAATCTGGCTTGGCGGCTCAAGTATCACACGATACCCGCTAATTTGAGCCGCAATATCTCGCAACATACTATCAATACTAATCATACAATTCTCCTGCTCCTCAGCCTTGTCTGCGTTCCGACATCCCTGACAAAGGAAGTGCCGACAATCCCCTCGACACTCCCTCCTTTTGTATAAACACAAACCCTGTCCCCGGCACGAAGCCTCACGTCCGCTCCGGCAAACAAAGTGTATGAATCGCGGACATTTGGAATATCCTCAAGGTCGTCAGGAACATCCATGAAGTAGTCATTGTCGTTTGATAGATGGCAGGGCACACCTTCATATATCAGGTTTGAAACCTGTCCGTAAACATTGCCCTCCTGCACATGCTCAAATCTCCAAGCGTCAAAAGTGTCAGTATATAACTTAGAGACAACGTCTCGCATCATCTTTAAATCACCGTCGCTAAACAACCCACTCATAGCTTTCTAAACACCTGAAGCAACGGCGCATACTCCTCAATCATGTCAGAGAGCTCTCCGCAGTTGTCCACGTACTCAATCTTCGTGTCTCCCTGGTTAACACTTTTTATAAACCCGTTGTCCCAAGCTCTGTAAAGTTTAAATGTCATCTGCTTTACAATATGAGCAAGCTCCTCAGGTACCTCCTCCCTTCTGCAATAGTCGCACACCGCAACTTGCACGGTTTTGTATAGAAACGAAAGCACATGATCATCTTCATCTGTCTTAAGCAGAACCATCAACTCCTCCATATGTCCCTTCCTCCCTTATTTTGTCAGACACTTAAACGGTTACGATACCGCCGAGCATAGCCTTTG
>CAYJIQ010000270.1:1046-2492 GCA_964370275.1 uncultured Christensenellaceae bacterium | reverse complement strand
AGCTTGAAATTGTTGAGCGAATGGAGAAGGAACTCACCGCAGAAGGCTTGATAAAGACAAAGCTTGGAATTGAATGTGTGGTGAGCGCAAGTGAAGATAATGTCAATGCGGTGGTAGATACAAACGAGCTTACAGAGACACAGGTGGTTCAAATTGTAGAGATAATAAAAGGAGAAACCGGCATCTCACCTCAAAACATTAAAGTGATGCCAAAATCATAAATTATAATTTGCCTAAGAAAATTATATGTTGTCAAACTCTGTAATTTGTGGTAGAGTATAGGGGATGCAAGCAAAATTTTTCGGAGGTAATTATTATGGCAGAAAATGAAGTTCAGAATGTAAACGGAACAATTACGTTTGCTAACGAAGTGGTAGCGACTATTGCGGGAGTTACGGCAGTTGAAATACCGGGTATCGCAGGAATGTCGGGTGGATTTAAAGATGGTATCGTAAATCTTCTGGGCAGAAAAAATTTAACTAAAGGCGTAAAAGTAATCATAGCTGAAAACAGCGTTATCGTTGATTTCCAAATCGTTGTTGAGTACGGTGTAAGAGTTCCCGAAGTTGCAGAAAATATGCAAAAAGCGGTAGCTGATGCCATCATCACGATGACAGGACTTTCTATCAAGGCTATCAACATCAACGTACAGGGCGTAAAGTTTGCCGATATTGGCGCTGTTGCTGAACTGACAGCGGGCGAATAGTAATATCGTCCATGCACTTTTAACTAATAGGGCGGAGGATATCTGCCCTATTAGGCTATGGTTTGCTTTTAGGAGGGGAACAAATGAAAACGGGTACTAAAGTATTTTATTCACTGATGCTTATTTTATTTATTGCGGTTGCGGCGGCTATTATGCTAGTTGCGTTAGGGGTTATCCCAATCGAAACCGCTCACGAAATTTTAGAGGGAATGGTGCAGATTCAGTGGGCTAATATCCTTTGGATTGTAGGTACGGGCATCATCATAATTTTGTCAATAACCTGCATTGGTGTTGGCTTTTCAAAGGGTTCTAAACCCCAACCGAAAAGCGTTGAAGTTGTAGAAAATGCAAATGGAACAGCACACGTTACCGTTGCCGCACTCGTTGAGCTTACCCAGCGTTGCCTAAACGACGTGCACGGAATAGTTTCACAGAGCATTCAGATATTCAAGTCAATAGAGGGATCCGGGATTTTAGTTAAACTCGTTATATCGGTAAAACCGGATATAGAAATTCCCGCTACTTCAGAACTAATAATGAAAAATGTAACAGCATACCTAGACACATATGGAGGAATTCACACGTCAGAGGTTAAAGTGACGGTTGTGCCTCTAAAACACGTCTCAGCAAGTAAGGTTGGATAAATATGAAAGTATTCAAAGAATTTCTTGAAAATAATAAACGCTGGCTGTTTGGCGCAGCAGCGGGAGCTTTGATTGCGATTCTGATGCTCATAATTG
>CAYJIQ010000270.1:579-1036 GCA_964370275.1 uncultured Christensenellaceae bacterium | reverse complement strand
CCCACATTCCTCATTTTGCTGTTTGCGACAATCGGAGGGCTTGTTACAGGTCTGAGCGTGCTTCGTGAAACGATTGCGGCTTGGATAAAAGGACTTATGTATAAATTGTTTGGAGAGAGATATTAATGCAGGAAAGACGCCTTGCAAGACACGCGGTCATGTGTCTTTTGTATGAAAAAGAGATGAGAACTGATGTTCCCGGAGGAACACTTCAAAACATGGCCGACGTTCTTCAAACTACACAAATAACAGATGAGATGCAAAGATATATCGACAGAGTGCTCTTCATTTTTGACGAAAACAAGCAGGAGATTGACTCCTGTTTAGAGCAGTATTGTCATTCTTTTAGGTTGTCAAGAATAAGCAAGGTAGATCTTTCGATTTTGCGTCTTGCAGTGATTGAGATTAAGTATATGGAGGTTCCCTTCAAGGTGTCCATCAATGAAGCGGTGAACAT
>CAYJIQ010000270.1:0-569 GCA_964370275.1 uncultured Christensenellaceae bacterium | reverse complement strand
AAGTTTTCAGCCGACAAATCATCAAAGTTTGTAAATGGCGTGCTTGCTTCTTTTGTGAAGGATATGCATAGTGAACAAACTGTTTGCGGGGATTGATACAAGTTGTTATACCACGTCGTGCGCTGTATGTGATGAAAGCGGACGACTTCTTTTTGATAACAGAATTCCTCTTTGTGTTGAGAAAGGCAGACGCGGAATGCGTCAATCTGAAATGGTGTTTGAACACATCAAGAATTTCCCCGATATATTTCCTGAGAAATTAGAAAATTTATCGGCGGTAGCGGCTTCAAAAACGCCAAGAAAAGTCAACGGTTCGTATATGCCCGTGTTTTGCGTTTCGCACACGATAGCGAGCGCGGTGGCAGCGGGAGCTAATGCTAAATACTTTGCACTCGACCTCCAGACGGGGCATATCGCAGCAGCGCTCATCGGAAACGACATTGTTAGCGGAAAGTTTTTTGGCATACATGTCTCCGGGGGAACTTTGGATGTTCTTGAAATACAAATCCAAGACCAAATCATTGAGAATATAGACGTACTAAGTTCAAGCAAAGACATTTCGGCGGGAC
>CAYJIQ010000269.1:0-2499 GCA_964370275.1 uncultured Christensenellaceae bacterium | reverse complement strand
TTCAATCTTTGCCTTTAGTTGTGCGTTTTTTTCAATCTGTTTTAACACCTGTTTCTGTCTTTCGCTCATGAGTTTTTTCTCCATTCTTTATTATATTTATTCATCACACCGCAAACTTGTTTTGACACAAAATGTGAAACATATTTACAATATAGATAAAATATCAGTTCTGTAAATGCTGACGTTCGACCAGTTCATAAAATTTTGCTCCCCTTGCCATAAGCTCATCATACGTGCCCTGCTCAATTATTTTCCCGTCTTCAAGATAAAAAATCCTGTTGCAGTTTTTAATTGTGGAAAGCCTGTGGGCAATTACTATTCTTGTGCAATTTAGACTGTCAAGAGACGCTGAAACCTTCTTTTGCGTTATGTTATCAAGCGCGGATGTCGCCTCGTCGAATATCAAAATCTTTGGTTTTGAAGCCACCGCCCTCGCTATCATAAGCCGTTGTTTCTGTCCTCCCGAAATTCCCCCCGAACCCTCCGAAATAACCGTGTGCATACCCATGGGCATGTTTTCTATATCCTCTTTAATACCCGCAAGTTCCGCCGCGTCCCATGCACCCTGCAAATCTATGCCGGGCGCGGAGATTGTAATGTTAGAAAAAATATCGCCCTGCAACAACTTTCCGTTTTGCATGACAACGCCGATTTTGCGCCTTAAACTCTTTAAATCAATGGTGTCAATGTCCTTTTCGTCGTAATATACAGCACCTTTTGAAACTTTTTCAAAGCCCAATAAAATTCGCACCAGTGTAGATTTTCCGCACCCGGTTCTCCCCACAATCGCAACGTAATCGCCGGGGTTTATGCAAAGGGATAAATCATCAAGCACTAGGGGCATACCTTCGCCGTAGGAAAAGCTGACCCTGTCAATCTCAATTTTCCCGTCAAGATTCGTCACAACCGCTTTATCTTCGGCTGTCTCGGGAACGTTTTCCATAAGCGGTTTCACAATATCAATAGCCGGCTTGATTCTTGAGACAACGGTGGCAATTCCCGCAAGCGTAATAAACGCACCGCTGAGCATTCCGTATGCGGCGTTAAAGGAATAATAATCCGCAACGCTCACACCGCTTACCACCGCCTCGTAGTACAGAACAATGTTTCCCACCAGCGTTATCGCCAAACTTATAACTGCGTTTAGCTTTAAAAATGTAGGCGGGTTGTATATGAGTGCGACACTTGAAGAAAAAAGTTTTGCCCATCTTGCAAAAGCTCTTTTTTCCGCACCCGCAAGCTTTATTTTCTGCACACCGGCTATAAGCGAATATGCCATACCGCTTTCTTTTGATGAACACTGCAATTGTTTTCTCGTAACCCTCATCTGCACAAGAGCGGACATAATTGTAAAGATAAGCGTGATTGCAATGATAATGAGCGCAGTTAGCGTGAGGGAGGGCGCATAGCTCGCGATTTGTCCGATGTACACAAGCGAAAACAGGGAGGTGAAACCGATGGACAGCACGCTCGACATGAGCATATTGCATATGCTTAAAGTGTTTTGCGATATTGCGGCGAGTTCACCTGCGCTGAAACCTCTGAAAAAGTTTACCGGCAAAGACAATATCCTTGCCATTGTCGCCGCCTGAACGGGCACATTCACCTTTGTCGTTATCCTCGCCATAAGCAGTGATTTCACCGCCGTCAAAAGCAACGAACTAATTGAAGCGCATATCATAAAAGCGGTTATTGAAACGAGGGTTTGTATGTTTTTGCTTTGCACAACGTCCGAAATCAAAATATTGTTAAACACCGGCACAAGCATGCCGAGCAGTGTTACCCCCAGCACGGAAAGTGCAAACAGCACAAAATCCCTAACGCTAAACAGCTCAACCATGTATTTAATCAGCGATTTCACCGTGATTTTTTTAAGGGGGAAGGGTTTGTAAAACGCAATCGCCTCCACCTCAAAAATATGTTGATTTTTAGCGGTTATTTTTACAAGTTTGTCCAGCGTCACGTCAAAATACCCGTAACCCGAAATTTTGTCGGGGATTAACGCAACTACCCTGCCGTCCTCCTTAAACGTTGCCAGCATCGCACCCACAGCATCTTTATACCAGTTTTTTTCAAGGTGAACCGTTCTTCTCATAATGCCGTGAGGGTGCAACAAAAAATCGAGTTTTTCGTTTATGTCCGTTAAATCTCCCGGAACTTCACGCAAATCGGCGTTATAATACTTCATTATTTTTTCAATTGCTGTCTTGGCAATCCGGCTCTTATCGTTTAGCTCTTCGTAAACCTTTGAACCCAAAATTGCACCGGTAATGTGCATGAATGAGTCTTCAAACTGTTTGTTGTCACTTTGTTGTCGCCCGTGTATTTTTTCATCAAAACGATCCATCACCGCTACTCCTATTCATTGGTTACAAGCCCGGTATACACACCGTTTTTCGCATACAGTTCTTCATGCGTTCCCTGCTCAATAATTTTACCCTTGTCCATGACAAGAATTTCGTCGCAATCTCTTATTGTAGAAAGCCTGTGCGCTATGAC
>CAYJIQ010000268.1:0-2499 GCA_964370275.1 uncultured Christensenellaceae bacterium | reverse complement strand
CTTGTGCAATGTTAACAGACTTAAAGGGTTAGTAGAACAACAAAAAAATGCCAAAACGTAATAATGATCGAAAGGAATAAGTTATGAAAATCAAACAGAATGGTGCATTTGCGCCAGGTTACAACAGCATTACGGAGCTCGACGGCAAACACAGCGATATGTTAATGGACTTTGCTATTTTGGAGCTTGGATCGGGAGAACAGTTTACCGATGACAAGCCCCTTGAAAAGGTGTATACTATTTTGAGCGGCGAGATGAAGGTGGAGTGGAAGGACGGCAGTGTCACTGTGTCCCGTGATAATTGCTTTGACGACAACCTTTGGTGCATAAATTTGCCCGCAGGAGAGAAGCTCACGTTGACGGGAATAGCAGAAAACACCGAAGTTGTTGTAGTGCGTACTGAAAATGATAAAGATTTTGAAGTATCCATCTATGAGAAAGAAAAAATTACAAATGAAGTTCGCGGTGCAGACACGATGGAAGACTGCGGAAGAAGAATCGTAAGAACGGCGATGGATGTTCGCCTTACCCCTCACTCAAACATCATGTTTGGAGAGGACGTACACTTCCCCGGCAGATGGGCAGGATTCCCCTCGCATCATCATGAACAGCCGGAAATTTACTACTACAAATTTTGGCCGGAAAATGGTTTTGGACTGGCAAAAATTGGAGACGAGGGCGTGTTGATAGAGCAGAACGACACAATCACGATAGATCCCAGTCTGGTGCATCCCCAGGTTGCAGCTCCGGGATATGCCATGTACTTCTTCTGGGTGATACGTCACCTGCCGGGAAATCCATACATTAAACCGACATTTGAAGAGGAACACATCTGGGTAGAACAGCCGGGTGCAAAGTACTGGCCAAACAATATTTAACGAATGAATTACTGCATGGTGAGTGTGAAAAACCACACTTTCCGTGCAGTTTTTGTATGGCGTGAATAGCGCATCTTATTTAACACCCATAACAATAAAATTAGTGTGAAAAATAAACTTATACCATAAAAACAGTTACAGAGCATTTCGCAGACAGTCAATTCATCCTAAGCAAACGGCATATAGGAAGTTTTGTTCTCGCTACATTGCATCTATATTGTTATCATCACCAATATAATGCTGTGGGTATTGATATAGCAACCTAAAAACCGCCTTGTTAAGCATTTGTTATAGAGAACTTACTAATTTTCAATATAACTAAGACAATCATCAATTCAACTACACGAACTTAGTATACAGATGAGTTGAGGCTTTGCTATATTTGTGGCACATAACGCTGTGTACAGAAGAAATATGGGCTACCTCAGGAGGCGTTTTTGTGCAAATTTCGCCGCAAAATTCGCATCTGCTACTAAACGTACAACCTTGGGGCAGTTTTAACATGCTTGCAGGCTCACCCGTTAATGTATTTAACTCCGCATCTTGATTGCAATGCACGTCAATAACAGAATTGATAAGCGCCCTTGTATATGGATGGAGTGCACTATCTACAATGGTTTTGCTGTCAAGAACCTCGATAATTTCTCCCAAATACATAACCGCAATCCTATGACTGACACTTCGCACCAGTGCTAAATCGTGACCGATAAATATTGTGCTTACTTTATGTTGACGTTGAACCTGCACTAGCATTTTTATGATGTTTTCCTGAACGGACACGTCAAGGCCGCTTGTGGCTTCGTCGCATACCAAAATGTCGGGAGAAATAATAAGTGCTCTTGCTATCGCCACCCTTTGAAGCTGTCCTCCCGAAAGTTGGTGGGGATATCTAATAAGAAATTCATCCGATAATCCAACCTCTATTAACGCATTTTTTGCAAGAAGGCTCGCTTCATTTTTGCTCATATTTTCGTGGTTTATGAGGGGTTCGCACAAATATTCCCATATTGTCATCCTTGGGTTGAACGAAGACGTCGGGTTTTGAAAGACCATTTGTATATGCTTTCGATAATTGTGACGAGATTTCTCCTTTAGTTCAAGCAAATTAACGCCCCTTAGTTTTATAACACCTTCTGCATGTGAAATTCTTCCCGTTATCACCCTGCCTAGTGTGCTTTTTCCGCATCCGCTTTCGCCTACAATCCCCAGCGTTTCCCCTTTGCACAGCGAAAAAGAAACACCTCTTAAAACATGCAAAGTCTCTTTGTCGCCTTTAAAGCTACAGTTTAATTTTTCAACTTCTAAAATTTTTTCAGTCAATGAGCTGAATTCCTTCCAATTTGGGTATTGCACCCAACAACGATTTCGTGTATGGGTTTTGAGGGCTGTATATTACATCGTCTCGCTTAGAGCACTCGACAAGTTTGCCGTCCTTCATCACACCGATTCTATCCGATATGTATGAAGCGATTCCCATGTTATGAGTGACCATTATTATGGTCGTTCCGTAGTCTCTTCTAAGTTCAAGTAGCTTTTTTATGACCTGCGCTTGAATTGTAACGTCCAGACCGCTGGTAGGTTCATCCGCAAGAAGCAGACGGGGTTTTGATGTCATTGCCAT
>CAYJIQ010000267.1:0-2522 GCA_964370275.1 uncultured Christensenellaceae bacterium | reverse complement strand
TCCGTATGATTTTGTGATGTTTGAGGCGCTTAAAACTATCATTGCCACTCTTCCTTCAAGGTTTTAGCCAATAGTACCTGTTGATTTTTAAAGGTGCCATTAAGGCTAATATATTCTAACACAAAGAAACGTCTTTGCATAGAGAAATGTTGTGTTTGAAGAATGGAGTGTTGCGGAGTATGATGAGTTTTGGGAAAAAATAGGGGGAGTTTTTTTGACCCTAGAAAAAAAGTTCCTTTGCGCCGATGATGATAAGAATGCTTCCGCCCAAAATTTCCGCCTTTGCACCAAGCATATCGCCAAATTTCCTGCCGATAAACACAGAGCCCAGAGTTATAGCCAGCGTGATTGCGCCGATAAGGGTTGAGGCGGAAACTATGTTTGTTCCAAGTGCCGCAAATCCGACTCCGACGGCGAACGCGTCTATGCTCGTTACAACCGCCTGTGTTACAATCTTACCGTAGCTTAAAGTGGGAGGTTTTGCGTCTTCGTGTTTGCGCAGACCTTCGTAAATCATCTTTGCGCCCAAAACACCCAGGATAATCATCACGACAATGCCCGAATATTTGTTCATAAACTCTGCAAACAGTCCGCCTGAAATGTATCCTAAAACCGGCATTATCGCCTGGAACAAACCAAAAAACAGTGGCAGTGTAAATATCTTGCGCGTACCTTTATATACCATTGCATTGCTCATGCTTACTGCGGCCGCGTCCATGCTAAGACCTATTCCTATCATCGTTATCTCGAGTATACTCATGTATTTTAGTTTCTCCTAAGCCAATCTTTCAAAATTAACTCTAAACAGTAGCCGTATGACTTTTCCACTGCATCGCTGCCCGCTAAAAGTGGAATTTGTGCAGTATCTCCGCCGGGCAGGATGGCTGTAAGAGTTCCAATCTCCTGTCCCTCAAGTATTGGTAAAATAGGCTCAAAAAGCTCTATTTTGGTTTCGACATCCTCGCCTTTTTTAACGAGCACGTCAAAATCCTGTGCGGCAAGAGCATCTATCTTACCTTCGTTTGAACCGGGGATTTCAATCGAGCTAATCTTTTCGCCTTCGCGTGCTATGTTCTTTGAAACATAGGCACTTGAAGCATAGTTTAGCCCCAAGGTTGCAGCATTAAACCTATCGTCGCTTGTTGAAGCACCAAGTACGACACAAAAAAACCTTCCTGAGCCGCTTTTCATGCTTGCGGCAACGCCATAACCGGCAGCTACAGAAGAACCGGTTGCCATTCCGTCTATTTCCTCTGTGCGCACAAGTCTGTTTGGGTTTACCATCTCGGTTTCCCTTCCGCTTTCGTGGGTAAAGGTTTCAAGGTACAGCTTTGAATAGGTGAAAAATTCGTTGTGTGCCGCAAGTTGTGCGCAAATTTGTGCAATCGCCGAGGCGCTCATCATATTTTCGTCCGAAAGCCCTGTGCTATCGACAAAAACGGCGTCGATGCCCATTTGCTCCGCGCGCTCGTTCATAGCAGACACAAGCGCATCTTCGCTACCGAAAAGCGATTCGGCAAGCGCTACTGTGGCGTCGTTTGCGGAGCACATTATCGATGCTTTTAGGAGCTGGTCGGCGGGATATTTAGTGCCCGAATCCAAAAAGACGCGAGTTCCTCCCTGAGAAGCCGCAGTTTCGGATACGCTGACATCGGAAGCTGAGTCGATTTTCTCCATGATGAGCAGCCAACTCATGAGTTTAGTAAGTCCCGCACACCCCAGCATCTCATTGCTGTTTTGTTGGGAAATGACCTCCCCTGTCGAACCTTCAATCACTAAAAATGCCTTGGCTGAGCCGATTTCGCCTATGTCTGCGGGTTGCGCATATGCTGTGCTAATGCATAGTAACACACACATAATTGCTATCGAAATGTATTTTTTCATGTCAAACCTCCGTAATAATGTATCTCTTTAATAATGTATACATTTTCCGGCAAATTAAGAATATAATTTTGAGAAAGGAAGTTTTTTTATGAACATCGGATACTTTACGGGACACATTTCCAGTTGGTTGCGTCCGAGGCGGATAGGCATGGGCATATGTTCGTTTTTCGCGATGTGCGGAATTTGGTCGGGAGTTAAGGCGGCACTGCTGGTCTCAAACCCCGAGCAAATCGCCGAGTTTGCTCCGTCTATGGGTTTTTTGCTCACTATGTTTTTTATATTGGCGCTTCGTTGTTTGCAGGTCGGGCTGGTCATGTTTTGTGCAAAAAGCAAACTAACATGCCCTCTCGCCTTTGTCGTTGTGTTTGTTGCCTGCACTTTTGAGGGAGTATATTTGGGTGCAACGATGTTGCATTGCGACAATCTGCTCATCTCGGCGGGCATTGCAGTGCTTTGCCTGTTTCCCTCATACCTGTTTTTTTCCGTCAGCCTGTACTGCGTGTATACAGTACAGGTGTCGGGGAATATCTACGGAGAGCTTTCAAGTGTAAAATATCTTGCTCTAACGTGCTTTTTGCTCACTATCATAAACTCTGCTTTTATTTCGAGGTAAGGGCGTGTTATTCTCAGTAAACAAT
>CAYJIQ010000266.1:0-2570 GCA_964370275.1 uncultured Christensenellaceae bacterium | reverse complement strand
TCATCCCCCGGGATTACGTCCGCAGTCACGGGAAGATAGTCCATAACAAGAAGGTTGTCCTCATCCCAACCAACTCCGCCCGTTCCGTTTACTACTCCATTTTCACGCGTTCTGTCGACAAGCGAAGGAACTCCGCTTTGAGAGTCTACTATTGTCAGTACCGTCGAATATGTATCCGAAACAGTGTGAATTCTGCCGACCAAGCCCTTGTCCGTAATTACAACCATATCGGTTGCTATTCCGTCGTTTGAACCCGCGTTTATCGTAAATTCCTTAGACCAATCTCCTATGTTGTTGCCGATAACCTGCGCCGTGACAATTTGCGTCTCTCCGATATCGTCTTTAATGTTTAAAAGCTCATTAAGCCGCTCATTTTCATCTCGCACGAACTCCAAATTTCTCAACTCACTTTCCAGTCGCGCTACCTCTTCTTTCAAAACTTGATTTTCAAGAGTAAGATTGGTAGGCGAAAAAACCCGAGCAAAAAAATCCTCGACCGAAACCGTTGCATCGTATATCGCACCTTGAAGCGGTGCTATTAGACCACCAACAAAACTAGATTGTGTACCATCCGAATTTGATGTCGAAAACACCAAAACAAAAAGGATTATCAACAAAATAATCGTTATCACCAGTGGTTTGTTCTTCCAAAGTGACATTCTGTCTCCTCGCTATTACAAAAACCAAATCGACATTTCGCCGATTTTTATTCATTGTACCATGAAATGACAGTTTTTTCACCGATAAGTTAATATGTTAATAAACCTTTTACAATTGTGTATATTCTGTTGTTATTTTAAAATTACTTCCCCCGCACCCTTTGCTACAAGCGTAAGAGGCTCCGTGCAATTCGCGCTAATTCCGAGACTTTTGCTAATATATTGGGCACATCCGTCTATCTGAGAAACACCTCCAGTAAGCACAATCCCGACTTTTGCTATGTCAGAGGATAGCTCAGGAGGCGTAAGCATAAATAGCTCCCTTATGCCCACAATTATCCTATCGAGTACAGCGCAAATAACATCCGAAATTACTGAGTCTTCTACCTCTATCTCAACAGGCAATCCAGAATCCACTTCCCTGCCTTTAACACTAATCACTTTGTTTTTCGGGTATAGAGTACCAATCTCAATCTTTACCTTCTCTGCTGTCGCATAGCTGACTCGGGCTGAATATTTTTCTGCAATCACTTTTACAATTTCGTCATCAATTGCATTTCCTGCGACATTTAGTGTTTTCTCGCAGACTATTCCTCCGAATGCTATGACGGCTATGTCGGTCGTTCCTCCGCCAATATCAACTATCATGCAGCCTAGCTGCGTATCAGGCATTATTCCATAGCCAATTCCCGCGGCAACAGGTTCTTCTATTAGGTAAACATCCCTTGCTCCTGCTGCAATTGTGGCATCTACCGCGGCTTTTTTTTCAACCTCTGTTATTGCGCAGGGTACGCATACCACAACCTTTATGGATTTTATCGGCGAGGGGTGTGATGTTCTTTTAAAGAAATTTTTAAGCATAAATTCAGTTAGATAGTAATCCGCTATAACCCCTTCTCTTAGCGGATATTTTGCAACGTACTCTCCGGGCATATGTTTTAATAAATCAAGAGCGTTTCTTCCCGCACCTGCAAATTCACCTGTAGCAACACGCACCGCCACTACAGAGGGCTCATTTAGCAAAACTCCTCTATTTCGCTCATATATCAACGTATTTACCGTTCCAAGGTCTACTCCCAGTGTCCTTTTAAAATATTTCGCCATAAAACACCTCCGTTAACATATAATATCCCCCCGGTAAATTATATATACGCTTTCATATACTTTATAAGTTTTTTCTTCTTATTTCCTTAAAAAGAAATATTTTTTGCTTTAAATTTGCAAATAAAACCGCACATAGGTTTTTACGAATAGTTGTGACATCTTCGCAAAAAAAACTTTTAACGAATAGTTGCATCCTCTCACTATTTGGTGTATAATGAATATATAACATGTATACACATGAAAAATATGTAAAAGAGGCACGTGATGGCTACGTATAATGATGCAAAAAACATAAAAATCATCGAAAGAACAAGAGAACTTTTAAAGGAGCTCCCCATATGGGTAAGCGACTATATTCGCTCTTGCGAACACACAACTTCTCCCCTAACCCGCATGAACTACATTTTTGACATTCGGGTTTTTCTTGTATATTTAATAAGAGAAAATCCAAAGTTTTCAGAGTGCAACCTTTATGACGTCACACCCGAAAAATTAAACGAACTGCTTTTGCGCGACTTAGAAATATACGTCGAATATCTAAGCTACTACAAGTCTGAGGACGGAGATCAGTTTAAGACAAACACTGAAACCGGCAAGGCAAGAAAAATCGCATCTTTGCGTTCATCTTTCAGATTTTTATTTAAACACCAGCTGCTAAGAGCAAACTACGCAGAACTTATCGAGACACCTAAAATAAAGCAAAAAGAAATTGTCAGACTAACGAGCGAGGAAGCTTCCAACATTATAGCTGTAATACGTTCAGGCGAAGGGCTTACCCCAAGACAAAAAGAATACCAAAAAAAGACA
>CAYJIQ010000265.1:0-2586 GCA_964370275.1 uncultured Christensenellaceae bacterium | reverse complement strand
CGGAACAAGTTCACTTATTGTGGGAATCGCCTGTTGCGTGTCATCCGGCATAGCCTGTTCCACCATGCGATCTGTGTCCTTTTCCACGACTATATTCTGTTCGGGTGTCGGTTGACAAGCGGTGAGCATCAGTGTCGCCAGTGTAATTAAAATAAGTTTCTTCATGAAAGACCCCCTAATTTGTTTATAGGGTAATTATATCACAGCGCAAATGTCGAATCTTTTCCGCAATGTAAAGGTTTTGTTATCATTTTAATATCCGAGAGCCCTGTTAATAACGCTCCCATCAAGTGCATTTATCGTGAGTAGACTTTCTCCAAATCCATCTACTACAGACTCGTTGTTTTCGTTTAATTGACCTAAATCGCCTTTGCCCTCTTTATATTTGTAGGTAACAGACCCTAAAAAATCCCATACAGGAACAAACAAATACGTATTGTCAGAATTTTGCTTTATAATTTTTGCACCTCCGAGCACAATTTTATAAATATTTATTGACGTGCTTTCAATATCGTCACTTCTATCGATAAGCGCTTGCAACTCCGCTTGTTCCTTGAATATTTTCATTACTTCGTCAAAGTCTATCATAGTACTTTGAAAAGTCTCTGCTTGCTGTGCCTTGGGTCCCGTATAGTTCACCGAAAGAATGCCCGTATCATCCACAGCGACCTCGATAACTTCACAGCCCCACGGAAAATTAAACAGTTGTTCAGAGTTTGTATTGTAAATAAAATTATCATCACTCACATAGGTTTCGGTAAGTCCGTTTATCTCCCTTGTGAAATAGAAAACAAAGCATTTCGGCAAATCCTCATATGTTTCATGTTCTGTATTTTCGTAATCAATCACATACGGAACGCTTCCTGTTGCAGACAAGTTAAAATCTCCCAAACCTAACTTAGCTACATTCTGCGTAGCGACAGCTTGAGCTTCTTGCAAGTCAACACCTATGTCTTTGTTTTCCATTATCTGTCCGCTCGGCGGTAAACCCGGCACGTTCAAAAAGTAAAAATTTTGCATCAGTGTTCTGTTATTTGAGTAAGTAAATGAAGCAACGTGACCCTCATTTAGATTTGACATTACAGATAGTTGCTTGGGATAATCAGTCCCTGAGATTTGTGTAGATGCTACTTTTCGCTCTACATCATTTGGTGCTTTTTCATATAATTCCTCATAGTATTTTACCGTTTCTTCAATATCCTGAGCATAAGCAACCGGATCAATTACATATAAGTCCGAGTTTTTACCTGATTTTAATTCTACTATAATTTGCATAATCTCATCTTTTGAAAGTTCATCCGAATATTCGTACACCGGATTCCCTTGCATTAGCTGATTGATTGTTGAATCAATTTCCGCCTGGGACAAGTCAGAAGGTATCAGCTCCGTAACGCTAATTTCCTTTAAATTATCTGTGTACACACCGGCATTTATTGTGACTCTGAAGTTATCGCCTGAAATCTCTGCATTATAAGACTCCGGCGCATCAATTTGAATCTCACCGTTTTCCTCATCAATAGAGTGGCTTGCCGTTGGTATTTCTTGGTTTTTTATAAGAACTGCCGGCTCTTCCGGAGCAGGTTGGCAAGCCGTCGTAAAACAGGCGACAGATATAATAAGTGCAGTAATAAATGCTATAATTTTAACGCTAATCTTGGTTCGATTTTCCATAAAAACCCCCTCAATTCTTCGTTTAACAGTCCGTTTTGCATCCGCCATATTTGGGAGCAACCCCGAACGTTTGCAGTGTTTGAACATATAGAGTATCGTGTGTGCATATTGAGCTTTTTCGCCCTTATCGAAACTCTCCACCACACCGCCGTCACAAGCTCGCTCCATGTCGTTTCTTATCATAAAATACGCCACCCAAACGATAGGATTAAACCAGTAAACCGCCCGCAACACCGCCAGCAAGACGAGAGCATAACAGTCCTTGCGCCTAAAATGATTTAGCTCGTGCAAAAGAATGTGACGGATACGCTCTTCCTCTAACTGTTCAATGTTCGAGGGCAAAATAACCCGATTAAACATAAGCGAGGGAGATTTCACCTGCGAATGACACGTTAGTTTTACTTGTGAATTAATACCGAGTTCCGCTTTGCATTCTTCAAAAATGTCGCTCAAATGTTGCGACGGTTCTTCCCCTTTTCCGAGCGTCCGCCGCAGAGAAATGTAGGCAAAAACATAGTAGCCAAGCGAAATCCCCACACCCGAAAGCCAAATTATAAGCAAAATTTGTTCGGTTGAAAGTGGCTTTATCGCAGGTGCAACCGAGTTTGCCGCAGGTAAAGTTTGCTCGCACGTTTGCGTGTCGTAAGAAGGAAATGACTGCGAATAATCCGTCTGCACATCGTTAAAATCTTTATCAGTTTGCCCGGAAGTTTCGGGCAAAACAACAGTTTGTTCCTGCACCGGTGCTTCGGGAAGAGTAATAAAATGAAACCCACTCTCCACGGTAAAGGGCATCATAAGGCGCAGAACAAACAGCGTCCAAACCAAATAATGAACCTTGGCAGACAGTTTAAATATCTTTTTAAACCCAACGGTAACAACAAAAATCACCGCAGAATATATCGTTATTTCAAG
>CAYJIQ010000264.1:0-2595 GCA_964370275.1 uncultured Christensenellaceae bacterium | reverse complement strand
CTTAATAAACGGCATTTTAATTTGCCGTTTTTTTGTTGTTTTTTGCATGGATTTTCAAGGTGGTTTAGTTTGTGACATTTTTTTCATTATATATTGTTCTTTTTTTTGGGTAATTTATTAGTATGACAATAAACGGATGGAGATTTATTATGAAGAGAATTTTATTGATTTTAGTTTCAACGCTGTTGCTCGCTTCCTGCACACCTCAGGCGAGCGAAGCAAGGATGAAGGACACGTCTGGAATTGCAAACACGACTTGGGAAGTAGTTTCTTTTGAAGATGAAAGCGGAAATTTAGTTAGAGGAATGGGCGCAACCGCCTATTATAACGGAATGTTCCTTGTCTTTGAGCCCGACTCAACGCTCATCATCGCAGATTCCACTCAAGCATTTGACTCGACATGGAGCTACACAGATGACGGAAACATTACCGTTACGCATCCATCGGGCGGTGTTTACGAGGGTTACTTCGAGGATGACAGCTTAGTACTCGGCTGGAACGAAAACACACTACACCTCGCTCTGGTAAATTGACTCTCTGAAGCGGAGACATAGTTCTCCGCTTCAACCTGTCAAAAAAATTACATCAGCTCTTCAAGTATATCCGCCGCCTTTTGCACAACATTTAGACATAGTGGACGGGTGGTTTGATATTTTGGGACGATTTGTGAACATAGTTCACTGCCAAAAGCATTGTTAAACTCCTCGATAACCTTTGCGCTTTTTACCTTTACAATTTTGTTTTCGCGAGAAACGGTTTTATTGTGCTTTGCGCCGATAGCACCGATGCAACCTGCCGCCGCCCCGCACAAACTCTGCGAACCGCAACCTCCGCCAAATCCGCCAAAAGCCCGTAGTCCTTCCGGGCTGAGCTTTAAATCATATACATCGTTTGCGGCACATATGATAGCCTCTGCACAGTTGCAGTTTTTGTTTACAAAATAATCTCCTGCTATTTCTTTTAACATATTTTCCTCCGATAATTACTGATATTTCAAAAAAGTAGATAGCAGCCCGATGCTCTTTGCGTTTTTCTTCGTCGCAAAGTTCAAGGGCACACATAACTTTATTTACGTCCTCATTGTCCTGTGTGGCTAACGCTTGTCCCATCAACAGCGAATTTGGCGACATTTGGAGCACATCGCAAAAGTTTAACATTGTCTTTATGGAGATTCCACAATAACCCCGCTCTATGTCGGCGCAGTATTTTGGAACCCTGTCGATACTTTCGGCTAATTGCTCTTGACTTATGCCAAGTTCATTTCGACGATTTCTGATTCGTTCCCCACGGCTATTTTATCATATTCCATTAAAATTGTCTCCAAAAATGTCGTTATTCCAAATCATCTTCCCTTTTCAGGCAAGATTCAATCATGGAAATTACCACGTTGTTAAAGCTCGTCTCGTGCTCTTTTGCAATCTCGTCTATTTTGCGAACAAGGCTCTTTTTTATGTAAAGCGATTTATATGTAGTTTCTTCCTTCGCTTGTGTGGGTTTTATTGTAAAATTCATAAACATACCTCCAACTAAAGTATATGTTTTGATATCACATAATAATATATTAGAAAAATCTATTGTATTTTGTAGTAGAAAATGATAGTCTATATTTAAGCGGATATTAACAGAAAATCGGAGGAACAACATGGATATCAATAACGGAAACGAAAATATTTATCGTGAAAGAATAATACTTGAAAATCTTGCAGACATTGCAATGCAAAACAGAATAGACTTAGGCAAGGACAACGCTGTTCTTGCTCAGTCAAGAAAAATTGATGAACTTGTCGTGATGACGATGAAAATAAACAAAAATCCCCCGAGCGAAAGTGAATAATCCACAAAAACGGTTTACAATCGGTGTAAATTTTGATATCATTTAAAGGTTGAAGCACTCAACAAATAAACTCTTAGGAGAGACAGACATAATGATAAAAATCAACGACAACTACACAAGATTGCAGGGAAGCTACCTGTTTAGCGAAATTGCTCGCAGAGTAAACGAATTTACGTCAAACAACCCGAAGACGGACATAATTCGCCTGGGAATCGGCGATGTTGCGGGTCCTCTCGTTCCCGCTGTTGTAGACGCTTTAAATGATGCGACAAAGGAAATGTCGGTAAGAGACGGATTTAGAGGCTATGGCCCGGAGCAGGGATACGACTTTCTTCGTGAAGCAATCGTCGCAAACGACTATGCGGGAATTGACATTGCGGCGGACGAAGTTTTTGTCTCGGACGGCTCAAAGTGCGACACGGGCAACATCATTGAAATATTCGACGCAAACTGCAAAATCGCAGTAACAGATCCCGTTTATCCCGTTTATGTAGACACAAATGTTATGGCAGGAAGAAGCGGCATTTTTGACGATAAAGCCGGCAGATACACGGACATCGTTTATCTCGTAACTGACGAATCTAACGGATTTGTACCCGAAATTCCAAAGCAGAAAGTCGACCTCGTGTACCTTTGCTACCCAAACAACCCAACGGGCATGACGCTTACGAGAGACCAGCTTAAATTCTGGGTAGATTGGGCAAACAAATAATGCGTTGTCATCCTCTTTGACGGAGCATACGCACACTTCATCACAGAAG
>CAYJIQ010000263.1:0-2600 GCA_964370275.1 uncultured Christensenellaceae bacterium | reverse complement strand
TTTATCCAAAAGGATTGTATGTCGGCGAGGTTGTAGAGGTCGGCTCTGCAACAGGCTCGGGAGAAAGAAAGGTATACGTGCGAAGCGCGGTGGATTTTTCAAAGCTTGAAGAAGTGGGCGTCATGATAGAACAACCCTCGGGAGCGGATGAATAGCATGAAGAAGATAATCATCGTCCTTATAATACTGGTTAGCATGATACTCATGACAGGAGTATTTTCAAGAGTCACGATTTTCGGTGTACAGCCCGATATAATGCTTGTGTGTATGATTGTGATTTTATCGCTCGATAATACCGCTTTTGTGTTACCTGTGGTCGGAATTTGTATGCTGATAGTAGATTCGGTTTTTGCCCGGGCAATAGGATTTTATACAATTCCGTATCTTATAGTAGGCGTTGCTGTATACTTTGCGATTAGCAAGTTTAATAAGAAGAACTTTTTTGTGGTGTTCGGTCTTGTTGCTGTTGGATGGTTTGTTAAGGAGATGACTTCCTGCGTACTTTCGGTGCTTTTAGGATATTCATTCTCTTTTACAGCGAGGCTGACAGGGATAATTCTTCCGGGTATCCTCATCTCACTTGGCATTTGTGCAGTTATTTTTCCGCTTTTATACATTCTTTTCGGACGAAGCTTTATGGTTAAGGATTCAAATTACGACCTTAACACCCTTTCTTAGGAGGAACGATGTTTGCAAAATTCAGAATAAGATATATTTCACTGCTTGTAGTCGTGTTTATAATGTTTGTGGTTTTGGTTACTCAGCTTTATTCGCTTACAATAGCACAGGGTGATTCATATGAACAACAGGCGCAGACCGTCTCTCAGCGTGCGATAACGCTCACAGGCTCGAGGGGAACTATTATGGATAGCAACGGAATCCCGCTTGCCTATGACGAAATTGCCTATGACGTCACTTTTTATAAAGATCCGCTAAAAAATGAGCCGAGTGACAGAGCATATTACACTGAAATTCTCATCGATGCAATAGCAATAATAGAGGAAAATGGCGGTGAAATAGTAAATGAATTTAACATAACAAAGCTGGATACGGGCGAATTTGCCTATGATTTTGGGACAACAGACAGCTCTTTGCATGAAAGGAGACTGGAAAGTTTTATAGAAAACATGTCTCTTAATACCACAACGCCCCCGACAGCAGAGGAGGCATACAGCGAGCTGCGGTTGCGCTATAGAATTCCCGAGGACTACACGTTTGAACAGGCACAGCCTCTTTTATCAATATGGCAGGAAGTACAGCTTTCAAGCTATATTTCATACATTCCCGTCGTCATTGCGGAGGGGATAGACTTTAACACGGTGACGCTGCTTGAGGCGCGTTCGGTTGATCTTGAAGGTGTGGATATCGAACAAAATTATGTACGAGTTTACCCGAAATCCACCCTTGGTTCAAATATAATTGGGTATCTTGGGATGATGACATCTGAGGACGAGATCGAAAATTACACAGCGCTTGGGTATTCTCCCGAAGACAAGGTAGGAAAGGTTGGAATAGAGTCCTCGATGGAGGAGTATTTAACGGGTTCCAGTTCTGAGAAGCAGGGTTCACAGATACTAAATGTCAGCAATTCAGGAGAGATTTTAGAGGAAGTCTCATATACAGAAGCAAGCCCCGGAGACAATGTTATATTAAACATTGATTTGAAGCTTCAACAGGTTGCAGAGCAGGCGCTTGAAGCTCACATAATCAGAATCAGCGAAGCGCAAATGGCAGAACTTGAAGAAGATAGGGCAAGTACAGACGAGGACAAACAAAATTACGATGAAAAGCTTGAAGAAACCGGCAGAGAGGATTATAATTTTGTTAACTCGGGAGCTGCTATTGTCATGGAAGTGGATAGCGGTGACATATTGGCGATGGCGAGTTATCCGACTTATGATTTGAATTTGTTTGCTCAGGGAATATCTGAAGCCGACTTGCTTGCATTGACACAAGATCCTGCCTCGCCGCTTTTTGACAAGACTATTTCTTCAAAATCCACACCCGGTTCTATATTTAAGTTGGCAACGGGTGTTGCAGGAGTAATGAGTGGTTCTGTCGGTCTAAATGAGACGATAGATGACGAGGGTCACTACACAAAGACACTTGCCGAAGGAGCAGACCCCGATGAAGGTCCCGAATGTTGGACGAGATATCCGCAAAATCACCAAGATCAGGATCTGGTTTTAGCGATTAAAAACAGCTGTAACTACTATTTTTATGAAGTAGCGTATAGGATGAACATCGATTTGCTCTATTCGTGGTCAGAAAAGTTTGGGTTGACCTCAAAAACCGAGATTGACCTTCCAAACGAAGCAACCAGTGTTGTCGGAAGGCCGCTTTCGCTGTACGACCCGAGCAGAGAGATAGACAATCAGGACACGTGGATGCCATATCTCATCAACAACACGATAAAAGGTTTGCTTGTTGAATTCGGCAGAGAAAGAGGAGTTGAATATACAGAAGAACAGCTGACGGAGGCTGCAGGGCAGATTGTCGATCTGGCGGCAGGTTCAGACAGACAAATCGGCCCGGACATTCGTGAAATATTGCGAACGGTGCTTGAAATTCCAGAGCAGATATCCGCTGCAAATGATTGG
>CAYJIQ010000262.1:0-2609 GCA_964370275.1 uncultured Christensenellaceae bacterium | reverse complement strand
GTATCGGTATGGAAAAAAGAGAGTGAAGCTCTAAGCGCAATTGACGCAAAGTTTGGCGACGGCGACCACGGAATTACCATAGCTAAAATTGCAAACATGATAGACCAAAAGACGCAGGAGTGGCAGGATCAGAGTATCCAAGAATATTTTTCGGGACTGGGCACAGCTATACTTGACGTAAAAGGCGGAAGCGCCGGCCCGCTATATGGAACACTTATCGGCGGTTTTGCAGAAGGAATGGACGAAAATGCAGTGGAGCTTGATGCGGCGGCTGTACGTGCGATGTTTGAAGGAAGCCTTAGCGAGATGGAATTAATTACAACCGCAAAAGTCGGCGACAAGACCATGATGGATGCACTGATTCCCGCGGTCCAAGCAGCGAAAAATGCACCTGACGACATTAGTGCGATCATACAAGATGCGGCTAAGGCGGCAAAGGCCGGTGCAAAGGCGAGCGAAGGTTTTGTTTCAAAGTTTGGCAGAGCGCGCAGTTACAAAGAACAGACAATAGGCACTCCCGATGCGGGTGCGCTTAGCACATCGCTGCTGTTTGAAGCGCTTGCACAGGGTTACAGCGCACTCGTTTAGAACATATGTTTTAAAGCCATCTCTAAAATTTTCTCGCAAACGATTCTTAGAGGTGAAACGAAGAAGGTTTTTGCAAATATGCAAATAAAATAAATCGGAGGAATTATTTATGAAAATGAAAAAATTTATTAACGATCCTGCAAACTTAACGGATGAATTGCTTGACGGATTGGTGCTTGCAAACAAAGACATCATTCACAGAGGCGAAAATAACCTCATCATCAACAACAAACTCGACAGCGCAGACCGCGTTACAATAATCACGCACGGCGGTTCGGGACACGAGCCTGCACTGAGCGGCTTTGTCGGCGAAGGCATGGTGGACATCTCGGTTGTGGGCGACGTCTTTGCGGCTCCGGGACCACAGGCTTGTATAGATGCTATAAAGCTTGCTGACAAGGGTAAGGGCGTACTTCATATCGTACTCAACCACGCAGGCGACATGCTCACGGGCAACATGACCATGAAACAGGCTAAAAAAGAAGGTCTTAACGTGGTTAAAGTTGTGACGCAGGAGGATATTTCCAATGCGCCAAGAGACAATGCCGACGACAGACGCGGCCTCGTAGGTTGCGTGGCTGCATACAAAATAGCAGGTGCTGCTGCGGCTGCCGGCAAGAGCCTTGAAGAAGTTGCTGCCATCACACAAAAATTTGCAGACAACATGGCTACACTCGCAGTTGCGGCAAGAGGAGCGACACACCCTTCAACAGGCGCAATGCTAGCAGATCTTCCGGAAGATGAAATGGAAATCGGCATGGGTCAACACGGCGAAGGCGGCGGTGGAAGACAGAAGATGAAGACGGCAGACGAGACTGCACAAATCATGATAAACGCGCTTCTCAAAGACCTTGACATAAAGAACGGCGAAAAATTGATGCTCTTCATAAACGGCACGGGAGCAACGACACTCATGGAACTTCTGATAATCTATCGCGCTTGCGACAAGATTTTAAAGGAAAAGAACATAGAGATAGTTGCAAGCATGGTAGACGAAATTCTTACCGTTCAGGAGCAGGCAGGTTTCCAGATGTTCATCGCACGTATGGACGACGAATTGGTAGAACTTTGGAACGCTCCCTGCAAAACACCGTACTACACAAAATAAGCAAAATTACTTAAGGAGAAATATATTAATGGCAGATCAAGTAGGAAATATTAGCGCTAAAAACTACAGCATAGACGTACCTCAGCAGAATTATTTGGCAAAATTCAAAGGTGCATCGGGTTGTGATTGGGGAATGCAGAGCAGACTCGCAAGAATCTTCAACCCCAAATCGGGCAACTCAGTTATGCTCGCATTTGACCACGGCTACATCATGGGGCCGACATCGGGACTTGAAAGACTTGACCTCGTTATCCCCGAACTCGAACCGTATGTAGATTGCTTCATGGCGACCAGAGGCGGACTCAGAGCTTGCATCGATCCTGCGAGCACAACGGCAAAGTGCGTGCGTGTAACTTATGACAGCACAGTGCTCTTTGACGATATGTCTGTGGGTAGCGGACCTGTTTGCAACATTGAAAACGCAATAAGAACCAATGCGGATGCAGTTGCGGTACAGACGTTTATCGGCTCTGAAAAGGGCGAAGCGAGAACGATCGAAGTGCTGGGACGTACAGTAGACGAAGCATCAAGATACGGAATTCCAACGCTGGGAGTTGTAGCTGTAGGAAAAAACATGGAAAGAACAGAAAAGTTCTTTTTACTGGCTACACGTGTACTCGCGGAGTCGGGCGCAAACATCGTTAAAACATATTACTGCGATGGATTTGAAAACGTAGCGGCAGCTTGCCCAGTGCCTATCGTAATAGCCGGAGGAAAAAAACTTCCCGAACTTGAAGCACTTGAAATGGCATTTAAAGCAATAAACGAAGGTGCACACGGAGTGGATATGGGAAGAAACATATTCCAGAGCGACAGCCCCGTAGGTATGGCAGCGGCTATCGGCAAGGTAGTACACGAAAAGTATACACCCAAACAGGCTTACGAAGTGTACGAAGAGATCAAAAACGCTAAG
>CAYJIQ010000261.1:0-2624 GCA_964370275.1 uncultured Christensenellaceae bacterium | reverse complement strand
TGCTAAAAAGTCGCTCGCTCACAACAAAAAATCTTCGCACCTATAGTTTTTAGAGACGCCCTTACGTTAAAAACAGTCAGGTTGTATGATATTCTGTAGTTGGCATTTATAGTCGAATAAGGCATAAACACTAATCGATTTTCGGCTAAAATTCTGTCTATCTGCGTTGTCGTCAGTCGGAATATTCGTATATGCCTCCCTCCTCCGCCTTGATAAACAAAATTTTATCTCGAAACTATAATTGCGTTCTCGCCTTAATCGACTATACAATTTGTTTTCGTAATGAAATAAAAATAGTTGCAAAACTGAACGGTTTTTATTAAAATATAAGTGTAGACAGATACGCTTAGTTTAAGATGTCATTACAGGAGAGGATTTATTATGTCAGCACAAGCAAAAGAAAGAAAGTCAATCAAATCAATACTTAAGAGAAATTCAATATTAGCGTTTTTAATCCCACTTGTTATATGTGTTGCCATAGTTGGCGTCATTACATATGTCGTTGTGTCTCAGGACAAGATTGCAGAGCTTGAGACAGAAAGTCACCTGCTTGTTTCAAATGTGGACGAAAGAATTTCTAAGCATCTTGAGGTTGTCGAGTTACAGGCTAAAAACCAGGCGGTTACTTCTATGAACCCGGAGATAGCAGAGCCTTATTTGCAAGAATATGTAGCACAAAACCAAGACGTATGGTCACATTTTTTGTTGGCGGATGAGACGGGAAACAATATTGCACACACGGAAGGCGAAGGCAGCAGAGGTGTATCCATAAGCGACAAAGAATACTACACTGTGCCGTGGAACAGCGAAGAGACGGTAGTTGCGGAACCTACATTTTCAAACAGCACGGGCAGACGCATCATGGGCATAGGCACACCAATATATGAAAACGGCGAAAAAATCGGAGTGCTCGTCGGTTTTTTACGACTTGAATATCTTAGCGAGTCGATAAACGTGGAGCAGGATTTGGAAGGAAGTACTACTTTTATGCTAAATGCCGATGGCACGGTTTCGGCACATCCAAACGATGATATAGTTCTTATGCAAAACTGGCTGTCTCCAAATTCACCGGAAGCGACCGAATATTACAATTCTATGAGCGACGGGTTTAAGGACATGGTCAAGGCGATGACATCCGGGCAAGAAGGCAACGTGATTGCTCCGATAGACGGCGCACTTTCCCTTGCATATTACGCACCGATAAAGTATGCGGGCATGTCTATTGCGACGACAGTTCCCGTTGTTCAGAGTTTTGAAATACTAGTATACTTGATTATTTCACTGATACTTATGACAGTTTTGACGGTTGTGCTTGCTAGCATTTCGGCAACGAGAATGTCTACTAAGATTTCAGATCCGATAATAAAAATAACAACTTGGGCGAGAAGTTTGGCAGTTGGCGACACAACACAATCAAAGGAAGCGTATATGGGAAAACCAATCCCCGAAGACGAAGAGACATATACGCTTGTCAATGCATTTGAAAAGATGAGCGAGAGCATAGGCGACAGTGTGGATAACATGCAAAGAATAGCCGATGGAGATTTGAGTGTAAGCGTGAAACTGCGCTCAGAGAAAGATGTGCTTAACATTGCGCTTAATAAATTGATTGTCAGAATTTCAGCAACGCTCAGTGATATTGACGATGTTTCAAGCAAAGTATCGACGGGAGCCGCACAGATTTCAGACGTTTCACAAACCCTTGCACAAGGTTCTTCGAGCCAAGAAATAGCAATGGAGTCGCTTTCTTCATCCATGTTTTTCATGAAGGAACAGTTTGAAGTTACGGGAGAGAGTTTAAATCAAATTGCAGTTGATACATCCTCGACCGAGCAAGAACTGAATAATACCCATGAGCAGATGCAGACGCTTATGGAGGAAATAAGGCAGGTTAACATAAAATCCTCCGAAATTGGCAAGATAATAAAGACGATAGAGGACATAGCGTTCCAGACAAATATTTTGGCACTCAATGCAGCGGTAGAGGCAGCACGAGCGGGTTCGGCAGGAAAGGGTTTTGCGGTCGTTGCTGATGAAGTCAGAAATCTTGCAGTGAAATCCTCAGAGGCATCAAAGATTACGGGAAATCTTATAGATGAAACGGTTTCTTCAATATCCGTTGTGCACTCCAGTGCAGAGGTGACAATGCAGTCGATGGACACAATAAACGCGATGACATCAAAAATAGCGGCGGACGTGAAAGGGATATCCTCAACTGTGGAAGAGGAGAGAGTTTTGTTGGCGGAGATTGTTGAAAATCTTGAAAAGATTGCGGCAGTAGTTCAACAAAATTCGGCTACAAGCCAACAGTCTGCTACGGGTAGCGAAGAGCTGTTCTCTCAGGCGGATACGATGAAAAATCTGATTTCAACTTTTAACCTTAAAAAATAGACAGACTTTATTGATGCTCTGCATCCCCCGGTTATGCCGGGGGATATTTATTGCTACTTTAGCGTTCCCCCCACCCCAGCTCTAACGGGGAAATCAAATACCTTTAAGTCCGCTAAGATTACGCAAGCTGCTTATATAAACAATTGGAGGAATGTAAGAGATGGAACCATATGATTGTGTTGTAATAGATATTAAAGGCGAATATGCTTACTTGAAAAGAGCGGACATTCAGG
>CAYJIQ010000260.1:0-2639 GCA_964370275.1 uncultured Christensenellaceae bacterium | reverse complement strand
TTTTGCGAGATATCGCAATTTGCATCATGTTTTTGACTACCGGTATTCGCGTTAGCGAGCATGTCGCGCTTAATGTGTCTGATCTCGACTTTGACAATCGCTCGTTTATCGTGACAAGAAAAGGCGGTAACAGAGTTATGTTATTTTTTGAAGAGGAAACCGAAAACGCACTTCTTGAATATTTGATAGAAAAAAGAAAAAAAGGCGACATCGGTCTTTCAGAACCGCTCTTTACTTCAATGCAAAACAAGCGCATAAACGTTAAAACTGTCGAGAATTTGGTAAAAAAATATGCCCAAATTACAACGCCGCTTAAAAAAATCACCCCGCATAAACTCCGCAGCACATACGGAACAATGCTTTATGAAGAGACGGGCGACATTTATCTCGTAGCCGAAGTTTTGGGACACAAAGACGTAAACACCACCAGAAAGCACTACGCTGCAATTTCCGAGCAGCGAAGACGTTCTGCGGCAGGTCTTGTAAAAATAGAAGCTGATAGCACAGTTTGATTAAAAAGTTAAAACAGGATGAAAAGAGTCAAAAAAACCAATCCTAAACTGAAGGTATTACATTAGAGAAAGCTTATTTACAATAAGTAACCGAAGAACGCAAAAATCCCCCTAGTTTGTAGAGGGATTTTTTCATTTGTGGTCTTTACAAACGCTCCGCCCTCGTCGAGTAAACTGCCGAGGCTTCAGCAAATGTCCGATGATTCAAAGAGCCTGCAAGTCATAAACCGCTGTCATCACCGCAAGTTTAATATTTTCATAGCACAACCCGCCCTGCATAAAAGCGGTATAGGGCTTTCTAATTGGAGCATCCGCCGAAAGTTCTATAGATCCTCCGCCAATAAAGGTTCCTGCAGCCATAATGACTTTATCTGCATAACCCGGCATTTCCCAAGGATATGGCACAACGTGTGCATCAACGGGAGATGATTTTTGTATCGCTCGAACGAATGTAATAAGCTCTTCTTTTGTCTTAAATCCAATTGTCTGCGTTATGTCTGCGCGCTTTGCATCGTAGCCGGGGAAAACGTCATATCCCAACCTTTCAAACACCGCACTTGCAAGGCAAACTCCCTTTAGTGCTCCTCTTACTATGTTTGGCGAAAAGTATATTCCGTGAAAAAACGGAAGATAGCTTGAATTGTAAGATCCTATTTCCTCACCTATTCCGGGAGCGGTCAACCGCCCTTCAATAAGCTCGACTGTACTTTTATTTCCTGCAAAATATGCTCCTGTCGGCGCAATCCCTCCACCCGGATTTTTTATTAGCGAACCCACAATGATATCAGCTCCAACATCTGTCGGTTCGAGATGTTCACAAAATTCTCCATAACAGTTATCAACCATAACTGTGACCTTGGGAAAGAGATATTTAATCTGCTTTATGAACCGCTCTATCTGCTCAATTGTCAGAGAATTTCTCCTCTCATATCCTCTTGAACGCTGAATGTACACCATTTTAATCTGAGAGTTTACGCTTAATTCCCCAAGCGTCGCCTTTGCATCCAAATCACCTTCCTCGTTAAGTGGAAGTTCCTGATATTTTATCGCAAAGTCCGCAAGAGAACCCGGTGTATTTTCTCCTATTCCGATCACTCCGCAAAGAGTATCATACGGTTTTCCTGTTACGCAAAGCATAACGTCAAGCGGCCTTAATATTCCAAACAGTGCAATAGTAAGAGCATGGGTTCCCGATGCGACAAGCGGAGAAACTATCGCCCGCTGTACACCAAAAGCATGCGCATAAACCTCGCCCAGCGCTTTTTTTCCTATGTCTGAATATCCATAGCCGGTCGAAGCCCCAAAGTGTCGCTCAGAAATCTGTGCCGCCTTAAACGCGCCTAAAACCTTATAAATATTATGTTGAGCTATTTCGTCATAGACTTCAAGCTGTGCTCCGATTTCATTTTCAACTTCGGTTACAAAGTCGCTCACTTTTTTTGGAATGCCAAATGCAGTAAACATATACTCTATTCATTCTCCCCTAATAGGTCAAATCTCACGGGATTTAGCGGCGAAACAGTCGAAATTGCATGCTTATAAATCACTATTTGCTTCCCTTCGCTGTCCATAATGATAATGAACGAGTCAAACCCTTTGATTATGCCTCTAATCTGATACCCATTTGTCAGGTGAATTGCCACCTGTGTTTTGTCCTTTCTTAATGAATTTAAGAAAATATCCTGTGCCGATGTAGTCTTCATATGTCCTCCGATGTTTATATAATTTCATTAACATTGTAACATATGCATGTTATTAATACAATACATTTTTTGCCTGTTTATACAAAATATGCAATGTAGAATTTCGCCTTATTAACCGTCTTTTCTTGTTTTTCTGTATAAAAAAGTTCCTCCGGGATAAACGTATACATCGCTAAATCCACTTTGAACAAGGATTCTTGATACCACACCACACATTACGGTGATTTTTTGATTCTTGTCGAGCTCAGAAATCCTGTTTCGTATCTGACCAAACGGAATGTTTATCGCTCCATCTATGCTAAATGCCTCAACCTCCGTAGATTCTCGCACATCTAACAAGATTCCTTCCATTTTATATAGGTCGCAAAATCTCACTTTGCCTGTTATTACGTTTTCCGCCACAAAACCTGCCATATTTACAGGA
>CAYJIQ010000259.1:0-2656 GCA_964370275.1 uncultured Christensenellaceae bacterium | reverse complement strand
CCGAAGCGTCTTGGGAAGAAAAGCGCGATTATGTTAGAAATGCCGAAAAAATTGTTGCAGGATTGGAACGAAAAATGGGCATTAAAGCTGATCAAGAATTTGTTTGTGCGGATCTAAAAGATTCCTCATGTCCACGGCTTTCAAACGAATATATTGATGTTAAGTTCGATAAGGATGGCAAGATAATCAGCTGTTATGAAAAAGCGTCGGGCAAAGAGTGGGCAAAAAAGTCGGGAGACTTTATAGATGTCAAGTATACGGTATATTCAAAAGAAAGAATAAAAAAATTTCTTATAGAATATGCCTACGATTTCATGGATTGGTACATCTGCGGGTTTGGAAAATTAGGCTATCCGTTTATTGAAGGCGGAGTGGCAGAGTATGAAGTTGCGGGCGTATACGCTAACGAAAGTACTGTTAAAGTAGTAAAGAGATGCAATGAGCAAAGAAGAGAGTTTTTTGGTGCACCTCGTGAAATAACTGTGTCTTATACACTCGGTAAAACCGATAAATTCTTAAATGTCTGTGTCAAGTCGGGCGAAAAACTCGCAAGTGCTTTTCTTGAATCGGTAAATATTGAGGTAAATGCAAATGCTGAGGAAGTTAAACTGTTTGCGAATAAGATTGACAACGATGTAAACATAAGTGACGATGTGATTCCCGATGGAAATGCATTATTGCACGCAGTAGACAAATATTGTTATTTAACCGAGACGGAGAATGCACTTGGAATAATCCCGCTCCAAAGTTCGCTTGTGAGCTTTGGTGAAGATGGGATTGTCAACTATAAGAGGGGTAAAGTCAGCTATGCACCTAGCATGATAATTAATGTATGGAACAATATGTGGAGCACCAATTTCCCTCAATGGTCGAGTGATGAGTTTACGAGTTCATTTAAGCTTATGCCATTTACGGTTGCAAATAAGGAAGAGTTTACAGAGGAAGCATACGGAGAGCAGAGTCAAATAATAAAGTGCGATACAAAGAATATTAAGATATTAAGTGTTCAAATTTCGGATAGAGATAACTGTACATTCCTGCTGAAAAATGTTTCAAGTAACGAAGTGAAGTTTAATTACGAGTTTGCAGAAGTGACGGGGCTTAAAGGCGGAGAGTGTGTTGCAAAACCTTGGGAAATAGTTGAAATAACACGAAATATTTCAAAGGGAGAGTGAAGTAATGAATGTTGTGTTGCTCGGAGCGGGGAAAATAGGTAGGGGGGTAGTTGCTCCGATTGTACTTCAAGCGGGGCACTCTTTGACCATGCTCGATGTTTTTGAAAACACGGTTCACGAACTGAACAAAGCAAAGAGCTATGAAGTGTTTTTTGTGGGAAATAAAAACACTAATACCGAAAAAATATCCGGATTTCGTGCTGAAATAGTGGGCAGCAAGGAGGCAGACACGGCAATTGAAAATGCGGATTTGATTTTCACAGCGGTTGGTGTAAACAACTTAAAAAGCCTGTTTAAAAGCATATTGCCCGCCCTCGAAACAAGAGTGCGAAAAGCACCCGTAGACGTAATTTTGTGCGAAAACATGGTGGGGGTAGAAGAGTTTGTTAGGGAAATAATAAACGAGTTTTCCCACAATGCCAATGAAACTAACTGCAACTTGGGCATTGCATCTTCGAGTATCAGTATAGCTGTCGCACCCACACAGGACAAACTAAACGTCGTAAGGGCTGAGTACAATAAGATTCAGGTCAATAAAGACGGGCTGAAAACTGACTTTGATATTGAAAACATAGAGCAGATTTCTCCGTACGATCATGTTATAGCCGAAAAACTGTATGTGTTCAACATGGCGCATGCATTTGCTTCGTATGTTGGGTATCTGAAAGACTACAAGACGGTGGACGAGGCGCTCGATGACGAAGAGATTTCAGCATCTGTGTACAAAGCGATGTACAAGGTAGCCGATGCGATGGCTAAAAAATTTACACTCAGTACAGAGTATGTGTGCGAACAGGTAGAATTGACAAAAAGACTTATTAACAATAGGAATTTAAAAGATCCAATTGTAAGAATAGCGACAGATCCGGTGAGGAAACTCGGAAAGAATGACAGGTTGACGGGCGCATACTATTTTGCACTTTCAGAGGGGATAGTGTGTGAAGAGCTATTTGTTGCTATAGCAGCGGCATTTTTATACGATAATGGTGAGGATTCGAGCGCGTTGAAGATTCAAGATTACGTAAGTGAGCACGGAATTGAGGCGGCCCTATCGTACTTTACAGGAATAATGGATAAACATACAATTGACGGTATTATAAGATGCTACAGTATACTTAGTAATTCAGTGGATGTAGAGGGTTGAACGTTGAAATTATCGCATAAGGAAGGATTACGATTAAGTTGGCTCAAACTCTCGGCGCAATGGGCGATGACACATACTAATATGCTGTTAAACAAAGGAGAATAATTATGGAAGGTTTAAAATTAAATGACGTAAAAAAAGTGTACGGTAACGATGTTGTGGCTGTTCAAGAATTCAACCTTGACATTGCAGATAAGGAATTTATCGTTCTCGTTGGACCCTCTGGCTGTGGAAAATCCACAACACTCAGGATGATTGCGGGGCTTGAGGAAATCAGTTCGGGCGAACTGTATATCGGAGACAGACTAGTAAATGATGTCGAACCCAAGGACAGGGA
>CAYJIQ010000258.1:0-2673 GCA_964370275.1 uncultured Christensenellaceae bacterium | reverse complement strand
GAATATCCGTCAAAGTCGTCCGGGTCCATGCTAATAAATACGACGGGAAGCTCGTGTGTCGCTCCGACGAGATATGTCTCGGTTGCGACTGTCGAAGGCAACATTCCCTCCGCATATGCAACAACCCTAAGCGGAGTCGTCTCGCTTATCGAGATTGCGCCTGAATATGGGGTGGAGTTGTCTGTCGGCTTAGAACCGTCTGTCGTGTAATACACAGTCTGTCCGGGAGTTGAGGTTATCTCAACGCTTGTGCCCTGTTGTACGTAACCGCCTGTTTGGCTTATAACAGGTTCACCTGCGTATCCGGTGTAGCTTGTAGAGGAGTTCGCCTCGCCCTTTGTTGCCTCGGCGAAGAATAGTCTCGTGTTGTCGGTCGTCCTGCCCGCCGATATAGTTTCTGTCTGAAAACCGCTGTTCATGTTGTCCGTTGTGATGCCCTGTGAGTTTGTAAGGTAGAGGTTTTCGCCCGATGCTGAGATGTTAAACGCTAGTGTATGTTCGGGTTGGTCTTCCGAAGCGGGGTCTTCAACTTCAAGAACTAAATATTGCCCTGCCTCGATGCGCTTTCCGTCTAAACTTTGGAGATAATAGTTGTCTTTTGTATCGCTAAGTCCCCAGCCTGTGAGGTCGACGGCCTCGCTTCCGTTGTTGTGAAGCTCTATCCAGTCCATTCCCTCGCCTGAACCCTTTGCCTCGCTAATGTATACGCCCGGAAGGTACTTCTCAGCATCCTCTTTGCTCATCGCTGTCGTAGCATTTTCGCTTCCGGGAGTCGGAACGGCAAAATAAGCTAAGGTTCCTGCCGAATCAAGCCCTGCAGAGATTGATCCGCTCAAACTTTCGTTTGCAACGTTGTCTATCACGGTAGCCTGCGGAGAAAACAGCCAAAGTCCTTCGTCTGAGTTTGAAAGCCCGAATGTAGCATGAAATTCGTCCGAAATTCCCTCTTTACCCGAAAGAAATACGAGAACAATGCCCCCCGGTTCAAGCTCATAGCTCGGAAAAACCCATCTCTTAGGGTCGTCCTGAGTGTCGCTGAGTGCATGGTTTATAAGGTTTACAGTCTCGGTTCCGGTGTTTTTTATCTCCACCCAGTCCTGACGCTCGCCCTGTGAATCTGTGATTCCGTATTGATTGTTGCCGGTATATTCGTTTATTACAAGCGTGCTTGCAACCGCGCCCGCAACCGCTTCAAAGTGCGGAGTTTGGCTCTTTGTTCCGCTGTTTGCCTCGCCGGGAGTTGGAGTCGCAAAGTAATAGTAGTGTCCATCGTCGGCAATTCCGTATGAAGTGTCCGTATTGAGCTCGGGGAGCTCGATTAGGCTGAGAGCTTCTTTTTTTGAGTTTGCAAATACGACTGTTTCGCCGGCCGAGGAGATGTTAAATCCCGTGCGCAAGACGCCGTCTGCGTTCGTTAAATCTTCTTTGCCCGCGCAGTACACGACGAGATATTGCCCGGGGTTTATTGTAACATCGGGAAATTCAAACTTATTAGGATCGTCGGGCTTGTCACTAAGGCCGTAACCCTTAAGGTTTACCGCCTCGTCCGTCGGATTATAAAGCTCTATCCAGTCGGGAGTGTCGCCTTCGCCCGTTGTAAGAGAATAGTTGTTTGAAGAAACAACCTCGCTTATTATCACGCCTTCTCCCTGAATCAACTCCTTTTCCTGCTTTTCGCTGTAAAGCTCGAAGTGTGAACAGGAGGAGAGCACAAAGACGCTCGCCAATATAAGTACAATAATTTTTTTCATAGTCTACCTCAGCATAATTTATCGATTATACTATATCACTAATTTTCGCCAAATTTCCACAAATATACAAAATGTTTAGACACGCTTTGTAAAAATTAGATTACTCATTCGCCATCGCCTCAAGTTCTTCCACAGTCTTGCGCACGGTTTTTCTTTGCTCCAAATGCATTATGGATTCGTTTAAGGCTGTCATATTTTTCCGAATAAAATGGGTCGACGCACATTTCAAAGGGTATGCGTTTTTCTCGAGCCACCTTTTTTTGCGTAAATTGTAAATGCGGTGGTCATGCTCATTCCGAGATCTTGGCAGGTGCGTTCCATTTCCTTTTTGAGCTCTTCGTCCATTCTAAAGTTTATCATTGCATTTGCCATTGTAAATTCTCATCATAATAGTGTTAAGTGAGACCAAAACATTACTACAATGTAAAGCATTTGTCAACGTTTCGCTTTACTCTTCGAACCTTCTGACCCTAAATCTCGCTCCCGTCTTTGCGACTATCATCCGACATTCTTCGATTTCTTCACGGGGGATTACGTCTACAACCGAAAGCACAGTGTCTATACCCTTTTCCACACACTTTTTCGCAAAATCAAGAAGTGCAGGGTACGCATCTTCGCCGAACGCACTGTGACAAATTTCGTGGTATTCGCGGGCATTGGGTGCATTTAAGCTTATAGAGACGGTGTCGGTAAACTCCGCCAACTCGCCTGTAATGTCTCGCTCATAAAACAAATTTCCGAGGCCGTTTGTGTTTATGCGAACATTTCCGCCATAAGCTTTAACATGTGCGCCGACCTGTTTCATGACATCAAGTGCACATGTCGGCTCGCCAAAACCACAAAAAACCACATCTCCGTTGCCGAGCTGTTCGAGTTGCTCGATAACCTGTCCTGCCGTCGGTTCATCGTCGATCCATAGGCT
>CAYJIQ010000257.1:2475-2710 GCA_964370275.1 uncultured Christensenellaceae bacterium | reverse complement strand
TCTGCCAGAATAGAAACATCTAACAGTTCTTGGCCGTCACAGTGGGTTAAAATATCTCCTACTTCAAGCCCTGCCTCTTGCGCAGTGCTACCGCCAGAAAGACCTTCAATTCTAACTCCCATGGGTGACTCCATCTCCTGTGCCTCTTCAAAACTAATAACCCTATACTCAATCCCGATTCCCGGCTTTTTGACAGTTCCGTTCAAGATTATGTTTCCGCTCGTCTCAATAACGT
>CAYJIQ010000257.1:0-2465 GCA_964370275.1 uncultured Christensenellaceae bacterium | reverse complement strand
ATCGGGATTGCAAAACCAAGCCCTTCTGAGTCTACAGGCTGCCCAAATTCGTTGTATGTCGAGAGCATGGATTTAAGAGTGTTCATTCCAATGACTTCACCGCTGTCGTTTACAAGCGGCCCGCCCGAGTTTCCGGGATTTATTGCCGCATCCGTCTGGATAAAGTTTTGAATAGTGCCGTTAAACATAAGCTCTCTTTCGACCGCACTAATATATCCAACGGTAACGCTGTTTGTCAGGTTCGTTCCGGCACCTCCCGGATTTCCGATAACTATCGCAAGCTCGCCCGAACGCACTTCGTTTGAATCGCCAATAGGAATTGCCTTCATATTAACTTCTTCGATTTTGAGTACCGCGACATCAAGAGTTACATCAAACCCCATGTTTTTCGCCTCATACTCTTTTCCGTCCTTCATAGTAACTTTAACAACATCTGAATCTTGGATTACATGATGGTTTGTTACAATATATCCGTCTGTCGAGATTACAAACCCCGTTCCTCGAGAGTAAATTTGCTCAATTATCTCCTCGTTATCCTCACCGTATGCGAGCACATATGAGTTGACCTGCACAACTGCATCCGCAACATCTTCGACAATATCGGGTACAGGGTTGAAAAACACTCCAAAATCAGAACTCTCTCCACCGATTTCTGGCAGTTCCTCCGGCCTTTCTATCGGCTCTGATTCTACGCTCGGCACGGGCACGGGTTGCTCACTAACTTGCGGAATTTGCGTCTGCATCGGAACATCCGTGCTTATGTCTATATCGGGTCGCAAAAAGTACTGCGAGGATATCCCTCCGATAAACAGACATACAATCGCTATGGCTATAACCGCAATAACCTTCCAAGGACCCGCCCCTTTGTTTTGATTGTTTTGCGCAAGATAGTCGTTTTGATATCCCGGCTGATACTGCGAATACGGAGGTTGCTGACTGTAATAGTCGTCATTTGCATGTTTATACCCCGAATATTCGCTATTGTAGCTCGGAGGAATGTCAGCCTGATAACTCGTATATTCCGGAGGAACATCAAAGTGAACGTATTGATCATTTTCAACATATTGCTCGCTTTGTCTATCTTGCCACTCGTTTTGAGTATACTGTTCATGTGTCGCATATTGATTATCATCTTGAGTAAAACTTTCGTTTTGAAGATTCCCACCCTCGTACTGAAGGAAATCTTCGTTAACGAACTCGCTTTGCTGTGCATTCTGTGCGTTTTGTTCGCCAAGATTTTCGCCAAAGTTGTTTTCGGGATTTTTTATTTCGTCGTTATTGTCCATGACAACCCCCTTGTTTTATCCACTGACTATATTATACCAAATAACGCAAATAATATCAATGCCGCCTACCTGATATTCGTTACTTCCTTCTTCTTTCTTCTTGTCTCTCTAAGCCTTACCTGCGGATTTTCCTGCCTCGTACCCGTCACTCTGAGAGTAAAGGTAAACACTGTTCCGTTTACCTTGTCCGAGCTTACCCAGACATCCTGAGAGTGCATGACCATGATATTTTTTACTATTGAAAGCCCAATTCCCGTTCCCGGTGCATTTCTGTTGTGCGACCTATCCACCTTAAAGAACCGGTCAAACACGAAGGGCAAATCCTCTTCGGGTATGTAACTTCCCGTGTTTCCAATGCTTATGTTTACAAGATTCGCCGTTATATTGAGCCAGATTTTAAGCTCTCCGCCCTGCGGACAAAACTTCACTGCATTGTCTATCAGGTTTGTAAGTACCTGGGCTATTCTGTCCTCGTCTGCGTCTACCATAACCTTTTGGTCTGGAACGTTAAAATTGACCTCCAATTTCTTATCCTCTATCTTGCCGATAAAGTTGATAAGTATCCTGCGCAAAAGTTCTGCGACGTCAAAGCTCACTATGTTTAGCGGAAACTGCCCTGATTCCATCTTTGAAAGCTCAAGCAGGTCACGTATCAATACGTTGAGCCTCTTCGTCTCTGCAAGCACGATTTCGAGGTATTGATTTTCATCCTCTTTTGGAATTGTTCCGTCCAAAATACCCTCGACAAAGCCTTGAATAGAAGTCATGGGGCTTTTTAGCTCGTGTGAAACGTTTGCCACAAAGCTTGATCTTGTCTTTTCGTACTTGTCCAATGCATCGCTCATCATGTTAAACGTAGCTGCAAGCTGTCCTATCTCATTTGCCTCGTCAACGTCTACCTGTTTACCGAAGTTTCCGCCGGCTATCTCCTCAGCCGCAAAGTTTATAGCTAAAATAGGCTTCTCTATTTTCCTGGCCGTTAAAAATATAAGCAAAAATGCGACTACAACAGAAATTCCGCCGGATATGAACAGCTGCGAGTATAGAAGCGATAGCAACGTCGGAAGCTCGGTCAATCTTCCTCTTAAAAACATGCTTCCCACAACCTCGTCGCCTATCATAAGCGGCGCCGCAACGCAGACAATCGGGGTTGAATACATGTCGTTGTCGTAAATCACC
>CAYJIQ010000256.1:0-2712 GCA_964370275.1 uncultured Christensenellaceae bacterium | reverse complement strand
TTTTGTGAAGTTTCCTGTGCTGAAGTTTCCTGTGCTGAAGTTTCTTGAGCAGGGCTTTCCTGCACCGAAGTATTATTAGTGTTATTTTTATTTTTTCTGTTATAGGCTCTCTTTTTTGGCGGTTCTTCGCCGGCCGAGGTTGCCTGAGCTGGTTGCTCGTTTGCCTGCCCCATCGTCTCGTCAAGAAACTCTCCGAAGCTTGGCAAGCGGTCTTCCACCACATATTCATCCTGATTATTCTCGTTTGCCATATTAATTAATATGTCGAGCAGTTCACCCTTTTTGTACGTCGTTACCGATTTTACACCGGCAGTTTTTCCGATTTCACGTAAATCCAGCAGGCTTTTAGATTTAAGCAGTTCAATATCCATAATGTTTCCTCTCAAAATAATTGTCCGAAATTGCAGTATTAGTATATAAGCGGTTGTTAAAACGATTGATGACTGTTATTAAGTCGATCTGATTCTAAAAATATTCTTACATCAAATGATTAGCGTGCCACATAGCGCCACTTAAACAATAATGAAGTTTACATGTATTAATTTCATTATGAATCATTTATATCCGCTTGTCAAGGAAAATATTACAAAATTATTAAATTTGGATTGTTTAATGTTTATCGAAAAATACAAATAGCGAAAATTTTTCCCTGAAACGCAAAAACCCCTCTAATTTTAGGGGGATTTTTACTGTTAAGCAACAAATTGCGGAGTATCCGCTTACAATCTTAATTGCGGGTTCTTCTTTGCTTTTGTAGTATGTCCTCATATTTTCACGAAACTAATATTAGAAAATAATATCAGTCTGAGGAATTTCTTCTTCCGGTTGCGGAACTACCGGTGGCAAGTTGTCAATTCTCGTCTCCGCTTCGTCAAGGTATGCGCGCAAGTTCTCTGCCATAGTCCTTATATCCGTTCCGAGTGATGTTTCCGAGAGTATCTGCATCTCGATTGCCGAAATTTGCGAATTGATGTTGCTAATTTCTTCCACCGTTAAATTTGGCTCGGTTGCGACAAGAGTTCTCGCACTCGTTATTACCAGATTAGCATACGCAATGCTCTCCGTCCTTTGAGTCTGCTCTATAAACCACTGCTCGGTGTGAATCGTACACGGAGTGCTCGTTTGTACTTGTGTTTCTCCCTCTCCCGGAACGGGCACAGGCACGCTCGGGTCGACTTCTTCGGTCTCGATAATTAAATTCGGGAATATTGTAAACAGCTCTTCCTCTTCAAGTTGTAGATACGCTGAATCCTCGGGCAAAAGCACACCTGCGGACTCGACCACCGTTTCAACGGGGCAGTACATTCCCGACATAGTTCCCGAAACCGAACAGATCATCGTGTCTACGTGATAGTGGCAATCGACAGTCGGCAAAGTTCCCTCTGCAAAATAGTCCGATACCGGTGGATGAATTTCGTCATGCTCGCAAGACTCTGTAACTCTAAGTCCTGAAATCGAGCAGACACTTCCACTGATGACACCATAGTCCTCTGCTGAGCCTTCAAGAATCGGTTTGTCTTCAAGACCTTCCACCGCAGCGCTCATTACAAGCTGAAAAATCGGTGCTGCTCCGCTGTTTCCCGATGTACTCTTCATCTCTTCATAGTCGTCGTGCGCCACCCTGACCGTAACCGTATAGTACGAGGTCATTCCTGCAAAAAATACTACGTTATTGTCGACATGTGTTCCCGTCTTTCCGGCAACTGTCATGTCGTCTATGCGTGCGTTCGTTCCCGTTCCCGAATTTACCGCATTTTCCAGTGCATCAACGAGCATATAAGCCGTCGAAGGTTCGTATACCATGTGTTCTTCTCGCACATCGTTTGCGTCTAAGATGACAGTTCCTTCTTTGTCTAGAACTTGCGAAAACGAGAGTGGTTCGTAATACACACCGCCGTTTGCTATGGTCGCATAAGCTCCCGCCATGTCGAGCACCGAAATTCCGCTCGTTCCCAGACCAAGCCCTGCTCCGTCGTAGTTTATCTGGTCTGATTCAATGCCCAGCGGTTCGATATAACTCGCCGCAACATCCAGCCCAACGTCGTACATGAGCACACGAGCCGCCGCATTGTTTATCGAAGAGGTGATTGCCTTTCTCATAGTCACAGGCCCAACATTCGAGCCAACAGTCGGATAGCTGTCGTTTCCGCTAGAATTTAGCCAGCCCTCAATAGGTACGGGGATGTTTTCAATCGGAGTTGCCAACCCTGCGCCGAGATCAAGTGCAGGCCCATAGACGGTAATCGGCTTCATGGAAGAGCCAACAGGCATTAGCGTTATCGCTCGATTAAGCGTCTTTTGTGCCGTCGGAGTCGTCCTCGAGCCGACAATAGCGACAATCTCTCCCGCTTCATGATCCACAACGGTTACAGCCGCCTGCGGTTGCGGAACATTTACGACATTTCCGTATGCGTCCACTTCCTTAGAAATGCTCTTTGAGCTGTCTCTTATCTCAGGATAGTCAGTGTAGTTTGCCAAAATGCTCTGTGTCTCGTTTTGAATGTCGGGGTCTACCGTAGTGTATATCTCATATCCGCTCGTGCGCAGTTCGTTTTCTATCGCCGAACGATTTGCAGTAGTGTCTTCAACGCCTCTGCTTTCAACAAGATGTGTAATTACATCGTCCACAGCATATTCGACAAAATGTGGCATGGGATAAAGCTCTTTTGACTCCGAGTTTTCAAGAACAGTAAATGTGTCGTTAAGCGCAGC
>CAYJIQ010000255.1:0-2745 GCA_964370275.1 uncultured Christensenellaceae bacterium | reverse complement strand
CTTTTTATAATCAGCCTGTATTTTCTTTTTCCAGTCTTCGGGAACAGCACCGCTTGCCCGCAAACTGCACGTCATGTCTGCCACGGCTTCATAATTTACTGCCGTGCCCCGCTTATCCGAGTGAAAAGACTGCGCCCTATCCTCGTCAATGCCAAATTTTTTCGCCGTCTGCACCGCATCTATGTTTGCACCCAAAAACACAAACTCATACCCGTTTTCCCTCTTTAACCGCTCGATATCGCTTTTAACATCATCGCTCGTATACTCTCTGCTGGAATTTTCTTCACCGTCCGTTATGATGACAAAAAGCACATTCTCCGCCCGATAGTTTTCGTCAGTGTTCTTTTGAGCCGTCTCGATTTTCTTTATCGTCCTGCCCATCGCATCGATAAGCGCAGTCGAACCTCCGACATAATACTCCTTTTCCGTTATGGGCTTCACCGCACGGATGTCAATTCTGTCGTGCAGAATTTCATAATCGTTGTCAAACAGCACTGTGGTCACAAGTGCGCTTCCAGGTGCATCCTTTTGCTTTTTCAGCATAGAGTTAAAACCGCCGATTGTGTCGCTTTCAAGTCCGCTCATAGACCCGCTTTTGTCCAGTATAAATACCATTTCCGTTAGATTTTTCATTGCCGTTACCTCCAAGGTTTATTTTATAATCCAAGGATACCACGGCAACAATTTATGCAGGTCGCTTTCAAGGCGACAATTAGCACAAAAGCTCTAAATCGTAATGGAAGAGAACGTTGTTAATCTCAAAAATATCGTACTTGCCGTTTACGATGAAGTATTCCACGATAACGTCAAACTTTTTACTGTGAGACAGTGCAAAACCCGCATTTTTCAGCAGTTTTTCCGTTTCATCAAGGGTGAATTCGAGGGCGATACACAGTGCCAGCACCGTTCGCTTTGAGGGTGAATAGTTGTCTTTACTGCGGATTTTTGAAAACAATCGCCTGTCGATGTTCGCTCGTTTGTACACTTCGGCATCGGTTTTACCCTTTGAATCTATTATCCGAAAAAGTGTCTCATTAAACGGTTCGTCAAGTTCAAATGACATTGCCCTCTGTTCACAACTAAACATAGGGGCTTCGTCTGCAACCTCGGCAATCGGCATCAACTTGGCGGAACTTAACTGTGCATCGAAAAGTTCGCTTTCCCTGCCACGATATCTGTCTCGGGCGAGCTTTGCATCCACATAGTTTTCGTCGATATAACTCTCAATATCGCTGAACATAGCGGAGGATATTTCAAAAGCACCTCGGTCAAAGACCGCTAAATACACTTCCATGTCGTAGGTTTTCAAAAATTCCTTTATGGTTGCAGTCGCAATGTTTATCGCTTCGGCTTTGGGATAGCCGTAAATACCGCTTGAAATAAGGGGAGACGCTATACTCTCGCATCCGTTGTCCTGCGCAAGTTTAAGCGAGTTTTTATAGCAGTTTGCAAGCAACTCCGCTTCACCGTGTTTTCCGTCTTTATAAACAGGCCCTGCGGTGTGGATGATATGTTTTGCGGGAAGGTTGAAACCGTCTGTGATAACAGCCTGTCCCGTCTTAATCGGGGAAAGTTTATCACACGCTTTTCTAAGTTCATTCGCACCCGCTCTGCTGAAAATCGCACCGCAAACTCCGCCGCCCATTGCAAGAGCGGTGTTGGCGGCGTTTACAATGGCATCCACTTTCATCTTTGTAATGTCATCACGCACAATTATATACGGCATAATATCCTCCCTTAGTGTAGGCGTGCATTTATCATAGCACTTATAATTTCTCGCTCCAATCGGACTCTTTAAAACCTACAAGCACAAAATCCTCCCCTATTAGCAGGGGTCGCTTTACGAGCATTCCATCCGTAGCAAGAAGTGCAAGCTGTTCTTCCTCACTCATTGTGGGCAACTTATCTTTTAGGTTCATTGATTTATAAAGCAATCCGCTTGTTTTCTTTAATCGGTCGCTCGGTGTAACTAACGCCGTTGTCGTCAAGAAATTTCTTCGCTTTTTTGCACGTTGTGCATTTTGTGTAACATATAAATGTCATAAAACATCCTCCCATAATCTAAATCTATATTTTAACTATCTGTCATTCTTCGTCTTTTTGGTTTAGCTGAACCATCGGTTCAACGGCTATTATTTCTTTTATATATTCTTGATTGTTTGCTTCAACACCTTCTTCGGTTTCTATGCGATATCCGGCAATAAGATTATTTTCTTTAAACGCTTCGAGGATTTTTATATTCATCTCATTGTTTGCCACGATAACTTCTCCACTTGTAACGATTACATCAGCCATTTCATAGTTATCCATTTCCCTAAGCAACTCGGAAACTTGATCTGTTTCAAGTGATTTAACACACATCATCAATATGTCTGTTTTATCGTTTAAGTCGATATTTTCATTCTCTATTATATCCTTTATCAATTCAAAAGGTAGCCCGCTTTCTTCAAGCACTCTGCGACGACTGTCAAAGAAGGGCAGAATTGGTGATGATTGGTAACCCTGGCAGAGGCAAGACGCATCCGGCAATATCGCTGGGACTTAAAGCTTGCACGCAGGGATTTCGGGTTTTATTTCAAAATGCGGCGACGCTCTCAACTGCGTTGTGCGAGGCACGAGATCATTATCAGCCGGGAAAACTTGAGCGGAGTCTCTCAAAGGTGGATCTGTTGATTTTGGATGAACTAAGCTATTTAAGTTTTAATCGACATCAGTCAGAGCTGCTTTTCAAGGTGATTTCAGACC
>CAYJIQ010000254.1:0-2753 GCA_964370275.1 uncultured Christensenellaceae bacterium | reverse complement strand
GGCGATGAGTGTGTGCAAGTCATACTGGTTTGCGCAAAACGAGCCGCAAAATTGGGAGAATGCAAAGCACGTAATTTTTCTAAACTGTTATCTTACTATGCGGTTGACAGGCGTTGTGGCAGACAGCGTGGCGAACCAAATCGGGCATCTTCCTTTTGACAGCCACATATTTGCGTTTCCCGAAAACCCAAATCATATTAACTATAGACAGTTTGGAATACCAAAAGAAAAGCTATACCCTCTCGTAGATCCGGGCGAAAAGATTGGAAACATAACGAACATCGCGGCGAGAGAAACAGGTCTTGCCGAGGGTCTGGTCGTCGTCGCCGCGGGTTCGGACAAAGGATGCGAGACACTCGGAAACGGCGCGCTGGAAGAAAATGTCGCTTCGATAAGTTTTGGGACGACGGCAACGGTAGAAATTACGACAAAAAAATACATAGAAGTGCTAAAATACATACCGCCCTATCCGTCGATTTTAAAGGGATACCTAAATCCCGAATACGAGGTGTATCGAGGATATTGGATGGTTAGTTGGTTTAAGGATGAATTTGCGGGCAATATCGCAGACACTGTAAAAGACAAGGGGATTTCCGTCGAAAATTATCTGGACAAAAAACTTGCGGAAATTGCGCCCGGCTCAGATGGGCTTATCCTACAACCTTTTTGGACGCCGGGAATAACGATGAAGGATGCAAGAGGTGCTGTGATCGGGTTCAACGACTCGCATTCGCTGTTTCATCTGTATAGAGCTATCATCGAGGGAATAAACTATGCGATGATGGAAGGGATAGAGCGGATTGAGCGAGCAAGCAAGGTGAAGGTGGACAGCGCGGTTATTTCGGGCGGAGGTTCGCAAAATGACGAGATATGTGCGCTCACAGCCGACATGCTGGGTATGAAGGTGCTTAGAGCACAGACATACGAAACATCCGGGCTGGGCGCGGCGATGGTTGGATTTGTTCATCTTGGTGTCTACGCGGATTTCTTTGAAGCAAAAAAACATATGGTTCACTACACGAGCAGTTTTCTCCCCGATGTAAAAAACACCAAACTATATGCAAAGCTATACAAAGAAGTATATAAGAACATGTATCCGGCTTTAAAAAAGCTATACGGCAAGCTGGGGAATGTCATAAAGGGTAGCTAAAAAGAGCCGGCGAAACCCGCAAAAGAAAAAATCCCTCTAAAAATTCAGAGGGATTTTGCTTTATTCGTTGATGAAAATCATGTGCGGCTTGCAAGTGCAAATTTCTATATATAAGGAAGGAAACTTAATTGGAAGCTTCTAACCGCTTTTCTATAGGGAGTCTGTACTGAGTTTTCAGACCTTCGATTGCATTGTTTAGCGCGGGTATAAACGCAGCGCCCAAGCATATAGCCATCTCGGGCAACATGTAAGTGCCGTTGTATGAAATGGAGTACCAGAACGGGTTTAGTTCCGGGGGAGCATATTCAGCGAAGAAAACGACTCCCGATAATACGGCAAAGGCAAATCTGGACACGCTAGCAAGGATGATTCCGGGTGCAAGTCGCTTTTTAGAAAGCCCCGCGAGTCCGATAGCCGCAAAAGCGAATACGTAGTCTGTCAACAGCTGAGCCCAGTGAATGACGTATGCATCCTGAATAAGGTTGAGCAATCCGAGCGCAACACCGGCGATAAGTCCGCGTTTTACGCCAAAGATGTACGAAAACACCATGATGGGCAACATGCTGGCCGGAGTGATGCTTCCTCCATAAGGAAAATTAAAGATCTTTATATAAGAAAGAATTAGTGCAAGTGAGACGCACAGGGCGGCGATAGAAAGTTCTTTTACTGTCCAGGTGGATCTGGACGGGGTTTTGTTTGAGAACTTATACAGTAAAATGAAGCTGGTTATGATTATGCCGAACGCAACAATCAATAATAGCGGTCGGATTTCGCTAAAATCCGCAAACATTTCTCCGAAAGTTCCTCCGAAGATTACAAGAGCGATAGTTCCAACTCCTATAATTCCGAGTGAAATGCCTATAATAAGCATCCACAGTTTAACATCTGCTTGTGACTTCTTCATACATTTTCCTACCTTATAATGTAAAATATATTTGTTTCTCTTTGAAAAGAATATCAGACAAAGGCTTGATTGTCAATATTTTTGCTCACCAACGTGTGACAGAACGACATAATTTTCAAAATAATCTTCTTAATATAGAGGATACAAGTGTTCAAGAAAAGCAAGAAAGTATGTTTTGCTGACACGTGGGCATTATTAATAGGAGCTGTATCTAGATAATTATAGGAGAAAAGAAATAATTTTCGGAGTAATTATAGACGGGCTTGTGTTTAGAGGGCGGTTTAACCACAATATATATGATGCTAAGATGGTGGTGATGACAAAAAATATAAAAAAAATAAAAAAAATTATCGAAAAATAAGCAATTTTATTGCCGTTTGTATAATATACGGAGAATCTTAAAGTAAAAATTCCCTATACAATGGGAAAAACGTGCAAAAAAATAAAAAAATAAAAAAAGTGAAAAAAAGTGTTGACATATGGGTTGGGGTTTGGTATTATAAATAAGCCGTCGCGAGGCGGGCACATTGAAAAGAGAATACAGCATCAAAAAAAAGCAGTAATTATCGGTGTTTTTTCACCGATAGGATACAAAAATAAAGCCAAAATTTGAGCGAGCCAAGTCAAACGAAAAGAGTAAAAAAAGCGAAAGCTTTAAAATTTAATTTGAGAGTTTGATCCTGGCTCAGGACGAACGCT
>CAYJIQ010000253.1:0-2783 GCA_964370275.1 uncultured Christensenellaceae bacterium | reverse complement strand
CTAAAACTAGAGGTTTTTTAATTTATGGGGGTGCAGCTTACTACGGGGCACTTCCTTTCAGCTATATTGGAATCTAGTCGACTTATTGTCAAAAAAGTATAAAATAGGGTCAAATTATTGTAAATACAAAATCTGCAAATAAATATATCATATAATTAACAAGAAAATTCGAAAGGGAAAATATTATGAGTTTTGATTTTGCAACACAACAGACTGCTGCAGGTTTTCCGAAAGTTAAAGAGATGAACTCCTCGTTTGTGTTCGCAGGGACGGAAATAGAGTGTTTGCGAAAGTTGGCGAGTGAAGTTGCTGAAATAGCCGCACAGCCTATACAAAAAAAGAAAGCTGAACTTTGGACAGCGCACAACGACCTTAAAACTACACAACCACTCGTGTTTATCGACCCGGAAAACGGTTGGAACGAGTGTATTCCCGCAGATAGTCTTATTTGCAGCGATCCGCTTGCGAGGGTTTGGGAGATGTATCTGAGAAAACAGATAATGTGGCATACGCACATGAAGGACGACAGAGTTATAGACAACTTTTTTGACGTTCCGTTTTCATATTCGGACACCGGTTGGGGTGTGAAAATTGTTAAGGAAGGCGGAGACCACGGTGGTGCCTACAAGTTGAAGAGCGCAATAGAGGAGTACGAGGATGACTTTGAAAAGGTTAGATATCCGATCCCTGTCATTGATTTTGAGGAGTCGGCCAAAATTATGGAGCTGGCGCAAAACGTTTTTGACGGAATTTTAAATGTTAGGCGCAAGACGACTTGGTGGTGGACGCTTGGAATGACTTGGGATTTTATTAATTTAAGAGGCTACGACGAATTTTTGTGCGATTTTATTGTAGAGGGCGAGTGGATTCACAGGCTCATGAACCTGCTTTGCGAGGGACAGCACAAGATGCTTGATTATCTTGAGAAAAACGATGCACTTGCATTGAATACGGGAAACACATATGTCGGTTCGGGAGGTTTTGGATATACACAGGATCTTCCGGGTAACAAAGAGCACGTCACCACAATGGACATGTGGGGATTTGTTGAAAGCCAGGAGACTTCAGGGGTCAGCCCGGAGATGTACGGCGAGTTCATTTTACCTTACCATATAAAAATGGCAGAGAGGTTTGGCCTTAATTGCTACGGCTGTTGTGAACCTACCGACCCGCGCTGGGAATATGTAAAGCAGATCCCGAGACTTAGAAGGGTTTCTTATTCGCCTTGGGCAAAATGGGACAGCGCTCCTGAACTTCTGGGTAAAAATTATATAACATCGCTTAAACCGTCGCCTACACCGCTTGCCGGCTCTAACATGGACGAAGACGCCGTTCGAGCAGACTTGAAACGCGCGGTATCCCAGACAAAGGATTGTGTTGTGGAAATCATCATGAAGGATAACAATACACTTGGCGGAAGTATAAAAAATGCGACAAGATGGGTAGAGATTGCAAGAGAAGAGATTGACAAAGGTTGAATTTGTCAAAAAAGTTAAAACATCTGTCAAAATAGTACAAATACAAATTCACCGAATTGTTGTATCATTCATGGTGTTGGAGGACAACTTAATGGAAAAGCTACTTGAATTACAGGGCATAACTAAGAGATTCCCGGGGGTTTTAGCGCTTGATAACGTAAATCTTGATGTAATGTCGGGAGAAGTGCATGTGCTAATGGGAGAAAACGGTGCCGGAAAATCTACACTTATGAAGGTTATCGACGGCCTTTATACACCGGACGAAGGAAAGATGCTGTTATACGGCAAAGAGACAAGGAATTCCTCTCCATTGCAGGCAATGCACCGAGGAATAGCAATGATTCACCAGGAACTAAACACGGTTCTTGATATGACTGTTGCTGAAAACACTTTTCTTGGAAGAGAAATGGGCAAGGGGATTTTCTTTAACAAGGCGCAGATGAACAGCGAGGCGGAAAAAGCACTTGCACAACTTGGAGTAAATATATCGCCAAGTGCAAAGATGAGGTCTCTTTCCGTTGCAAAACGCCAGATGGTAGAGATAGCAAAGGCGGTTTCGCTTGATGCAAGGATAATCATTATGGACGAACCTACTTCTGCAATTACCGACAAAGAGGTCGATTCGCTGTTTAAGGTAATTGAGATGTTTAGGGCAAAGGGTGTGGGAATAATATATATATCTCACAAAATGAATGAGATATTCAGAATTGCCGACAGGATAACCGTGTTGCGAGATGGAAAGACGGTGGGGACGTATTTTGCAAGTGAAATTGACAACGACAAGCTGATTTCGCTAATGGTAGGAAGAGAGCTTTCAAATGTATTTCCGCAAAGACACACTAATGAATTTGACGAAGTAGGCCTAAAAGTCGAGAATCTAAGTGATGGCAAAAACTTTAAAAATGTCAGTTTTGAAGTAAAAAAGGGCGAAATCTTGGGAGTTGCCGGGCTTATGGGCGCGGGCAGAAGCGAGACGGTGGAAACGATTTTTGGGATGAGAAAAGCAACGACGGGAAAGATTTACGTCGGCGGCAAGTTGACAAAGATACATCACCCCGATCATGCAATTAAAGCGGGATTGGCGCTTGTTACCGAGGATAGGAAGCATACCGGGCTTAACCTCAAAACCAGCGTGAAAAAAGATATGAGCATAGTTAATATTTCAAAGTTTTGTTCGCTTGGGCAGTTTATTTCGGACAAGAAAGAGAATATTGCGGTAGATGACGGGATTGAAAAATTAAAGGTAAAGACACCGACGAGAAATCAGGCGATAAAGAATCTATCGGGCGGGAATCAGCAAAAAGT
>CAYJIQ010000252.1:0-2791 GCA_964370275.1 uncultured Christensenellaceae bacterium | reverse complement strand
CAAACATCGACGGGGTTTGCACTAAAACTCACATCTGCGCACCATACACCTCAAAAAACGACCCGCCCGACCCATATTCACCCGAATACTTTGAGGCGCTCAATTCGAGAATTTCTTATATCGAGTCTAGCAGAGGTTGCCCTTACAGTTGCAGCTATTGTCTTTCGGGCGCTACGGGAAATGTTCGATTTTTTGATACAGAGAGGCTGTTTGCGCAAATTGCACTGCTCAAAGCATCCGGCACACGCACAATCAAATTTGTGGATCGAACGTTCAACTGCAACCCCAGGCGTGCCGTACACATAATAAATCACATAAAATCCACTTACAACCCAAGCGCCAACGTATGCTTTCACTTCGAGATGGCGGCAGACATAATGACAAGCGAACTTATCGACGCACTTTGCTCCTCACCAAAAGGATTGTTTCAGATAGAAGTCGGCGTGCAAAGCCTAAACGAAAAGACGCTCGAGGCTGTGAAGAGAAAGACCAATATCAGCAAAGTATTCTCCAACATGCAGCGGATACTCTCTAGTGGAAATGTCCACGTACACATGGACCTTATCGCAGGTCTTCCCTACGAAGGGTTTGAAAGTTTTTCCCGTGGGTTTGACAAACTTTTTGCACTTTCTCCGCACATGCTCCAACTCGGTTTCTTAAAAGTTTTGCACGGGAGCACTCTTGGCTATACCGAAGGATTTTGCGAAGACCCCCCATACGAAGTCACATATACTCAATGGATTTCCGAGGAAGAGCTTGATGTTTTGCGTGCTGTGGAGGATGCGACGGACAGACTCTATAACAGCGGTCGATTTAAAATGTTGCTTAGCGAAGCACTCAAAGACTCAAAAAGCCCTTTTGAGCTTTTGCAGGATTTCGGGGTGAAAAACAGAGTCTCCCACGGGCAACGGCTGGAAAGTTACACCCAAATGGTTCTTGAGTATTTTTCTGATCTCTTAGGCTACGAGCGAACGCTTGACATAATGACCGAACAGTGGATAATGAGCAATTCGTCGGCGATGCCCGCCTGCCTCAAAAAGCCGTATTCGCGAGAAATTGCTGCGAGAGTTCGAGCTGTTAAAAATATGCGCAAACCCAACGTGAAGCGAAGCGTTGCCTATCTGTCTTGCTCAGAAGAGGTTATTTTTGCCGATTATGATACAAAAGACCCCGTGAGTGGGTTATACAAACTGTACCGCATAAGCGTTAAATTAACATAATAACCAATATTTTAATTTTATATCAATTTAGTGTCGACATAATCGAAAATATATATTATAATAAACGAAAATAAAGTTTAACGCTGAGGGTGTATTATGAAGGAAATAATGGTGGTGGACGATAGCAGATTAAACCAGCTCGCTTTGGTTAATATGTTGCAAAGTGAATACAAAGTACTTTGTGCTTCAAGCGGAAAAGAAATGTTTAACCTTCTTGAGGAAACAGAGCCTAATTTGATTTTGCTCGACGTAATAATGCCCGAACTTGATGGTTTTGAAGTTATACAAAAGTTAAAGTCCAGCGATAATTATCATAAAATACCGGTCATTTTTATTACCGGGCTAAATGACGAGGCCAGCGAGGCGCTGGGGTTTAAACTGGGAGCTATTGACTACATTACAAAACCTTTCAACGAAAAAGTGGTAAAAGCTCGCGTAAAATCTTATGTTCAACTATATGAATTTATAAGACAAGCCGAAATTTTGGGGCAAAATGACGGCCTCACCGGTCTTTATAATAAAAAGACGACGGAGGAGATGATTAAAAAACAACTTTCCGCTCAACCCCCGCTAAAAAACGGCGCTCTTATGATAATCGACATCGATAATTTTAAAAGCATTAACGACACGTTCGGCCATCTGTACGGTGACGCCGTAATAGTTCAAATGGGTTCGGCACTTCGCAACATTTTCCAGAAAAGTGACATTATCGGAAGAGTCGGAGGCGACGAGTTTTTTGTGTTCTTGCGAAACTACAAGGAGCACGGCGTGCTCATCAGCCGTGCAGAAGAAGTTTGCAAAGCTTTTTTAAACACATACGAGCAAAATGGAGTGTCCGTCCAAATATCCTCGAGCATAGGAATTGCGACGATGGAAAATTCCACCAACTTCGAAGATATGTACAAGTGCGCAGACGTGGCACTTTATGCGACAAAGGCTCGCGGCAAAAACGGCCATACTTTTTACAGCGGCGAGGACACGATAAGCTATAAATCTGCGCGCACCGAGATAGAAAACAGCAAAAAGCACCATGATACGCCGCAGGAATACTTAAAAGAGCTAAAAGAAGAAATTAAAGACTACGTTTTTAACATTAAAGAAGAAACAAAGCTCGCCGAAACCAACATCGCCTCAATCCTAAAGATGATTGCCGAAAGATACGGTTTTTCGCGCGCATATATAACAAAGTTCGACTACGAAGACGACTCTATAAAGTGCGTGTACAACTGGGTTAATATAGATGAGAAAATTCCTCAACAGATCAAGACCATTTCCCAGTCTCACACGACAAAGCTGTATCAAAGCTTTGAACACAACAACCTTATCGTCACAAAACCGGGCGAACAGTTTTATGATTTTTCTCCCGAGTACGACAAAAACAACCTCGCCTGTTGTTATTCTTTAAAGAACAAAAAGACATTGCTTGGTTATATTGTTTTTGAAAAAAAGCCAGACGACGCAAACCAGCTCAAGCCAAAGATGATCATGGACATAATGGACTTTTGCCACCAACTTTCAACGCTCGTGGTAAACCAATTCATCATAGAGAGCGCTATGCTTGAAAACCAAAA
>CAYJIQ010000251.1:2289-2821 GCA_964370275.1 uncultured Christensenellaceae bacterium | reverse complement strand
CGTTTATAGCCTTAAAGTTCACCACATCAAATTTTACAATAGTATAAGAAATGTCGGGATTTTTCTTTACCATAGCCGCAATATCGAGCTTTATCTTTGTTGTATTCGGAATTCCCGTAAGCTCGTCGATGTACGCTGCTTTTTCTATATCTTTTATCGACTGCCTTAGCAAAAATACGATAAACACGATAAGCAATATAGCACAGCCGATTACGATGTAGTTGTAGGTATTGACCGATTCGATAATGACACCTGCATCCTTAGAAACGACAATTTCCGGAGCAACTACCATGAGCGTCCAACCGTTAAAGTCGAGCGGGCGATATTCCATCATCCGAACCAATCCATCAGCTTCATAGGTCGCACTTCCGCCTGTTCCGTTTTGCACATTTTCTCTAATCTCATCTATAGAAGATTCAAGAAAGTCGGACAGGATAAAAATGTCGTACACGTTGTCTGTAATTAGCGTATAGTCATTTTCCGTTTTTGCAACCATGTCGCCATCTTCATTTACGACAAACGCATACCCATC
>CAYJIQ010000251.1:0-2279 GCA_964370275.1 uncultured Christensenellaceae bacterium | reverse complement strand
CAATTGAATACTCTGCAAGCAGAACACCTTCGATGGAATCCCCTTCATATACCGGAGTGGACATTGTTACGACGGGCTGCCCGTCAAACCTCGAAACCTGCGGTTCACTAATCGTAGATTTTCCTTCTAGTGCGGCTGTAAACGACGAAGATCCGTTAACATCTATATACGTCCCATCGGACTTAAGCCCCAAGCCGTCCACACCCACTACGCTGATATTTCCAAACTTATGATATCTTTCGATGGTTGAGATATAATTCTGTATCATTTCTTCGTCTACACCAATGATGGTAAGCGTGTTTGCAACACTTTGAAGAAGGGTGATTTCTGTGGAAAGTTCCGAATCGAAGCTGAATTGCTGCTGTGATGCAATTTCATTAAGCGTCGCTTTTGCTGAATCTTCAAGCTTTGTAGTTATGGTGGAAGTATATGTTGGCATGGCAAATACAATCATTCCAAGGGTAATGATAGAAGCTACTACTATAGAAATGTATCTGTTCCTTTTAAACATCAGATTATCCCCTATTGCCTATAATGCTCTATTTATTCTACCATATTAATAGTACCATAAATACAGATAAATGCAACAGGAAAATGTAATATTTGAAATTAATCACAAAACCTGTTGCAATATTGTATCGTTTTTCATTATGCTGTGAAATTTTTCCTTAAAATTCCACTTTGCTTTGCAAGAATCCGGCGATATCTTCAATCTTCATGCGCTCTTGCGCCATCGTGTCACGGTCTCTAACGGTAACACAGCCATCTTCGAGAGTTTCAAAGTCGACGGTGATGCAGTAGGGAGTTCCTATTTCATCCTGTCTGCGGTAGCGTTTGCCGATGCTTCCAGTTAAATCATACTCGATGTTGAATGACTTGATGAGCGAGGAATAAATTTCGTCCGCCTTGTCAGCAAGTTTCTTTTGAAGTGGCAAAATAGCAGCCTTGTAGGGAGCAAGCGCCGGATGCAGGTGCATAACAGTTCTCGTGTCTCCGTTTTCAAGTTCCTCTTCGTCGTAAGCTTCACAAAGGAACGCAAGCGCAACACGATCCGCTCCTAGCGACGGTTCTATGCAGTAAGGAACATATTTTTCGTTAGTTGTCGGGTCTTGATATGTGAAGTTTTCGCCCGATTCGCCCATATGTGCCTTGAGGTCGAAATCGGTTCTGTCTGCAATTCCCCAAAGTTCTCCCCAACCGAAGGGGAACAAAAATTCAATGTCTGTCGTCGCATTCGAGTAGTGCGAAAGCTCCTCTTCAGAGTGGTCACGCAATTTCACATGCTCTTCAGTAAGCCCTAAGCTATAGAGGAAGTTCGCGCAGTAATTTTTCCAGTAATTAAACCACTCCATCTCGTCCTTTGGATGGCAGAAAAATTCAAGCTCCATCTGTTCAAATTCACGAGTTCTGAACGTAAAGTTTCCGGGTGTAATTTCGTTTCTGAAAGATTTTCCGATTTGAGCGATACCCATAGGCATCTTCTTTCTCGTCGAACGCACAACATTTTTGAAATTAACAAATATTCCCTGTGCTGTCTCGGGTCTTAAAAATATTTCTGAAGCCGTATCTTCGTTTACGCCCTGAAATGTTTTAAACATAAGGTTGAATTTTCTGATGTTTGTGAAGTTGCTTTTCCCGCAAGTCGGGCAGGGAATCTTTTCGCCGATGAACTCCTCCATCTTGGCGTTGTCCATTGTTGCAACGTCTATTTCTTCGTTTTTTTCAAACGCGTAATCTTCAATTAATTTGTCCGCCCTAAAGCGTTCTTTACACTCTTTGCAGTCCATTAGTGGGTCTGAAAAACCACCTACATGCCCCGAAGCAACCCAAGTTCTGGGGTTCATCAAAATTGCACAGTCAAGACCAACATTGTACTTGCTTTCTGTGACAAATTTTTGCCACCAAGCTTTTTTAACGTTATTTTTAAACTCGACACCGAGCGGACCATAGTCCCAAGTGTTTGCGAGCCCACCGTAAATCTCCGATCCTGCAAATATGAATCCTCTGTTTTTGCACAGAGCTACTATCTTTTCCATCGTCTTTTTTGACTGTTCCATTTATATTAACCTCCGAAATATTGCTCGCTCTTTGCAAGCGTCCACTGTAAATAATATATTTATTATGGATGATTGTCAATGTTTTACGCAAAAATGTTTAATTTTTTTGATTTTTATATAAAATTCTAATTGACAATTAGCGTCATTAATGTTATCATGTCCATTGTTCGCTGTGAATTACAGTGAGATGTCTGGGTGTAGCGCAGTTTGGTAGCGTGCTTG
>CAYJIQ010000250.1:0-2827 GCA_964370275.1 uncultured Christensenellaceae bacterium | reverse complement strand
CTTACTATCAGAGTCGCAGGGTACACAGCCTACTTCACAGAGCTTGCACATGAGTTGCAAGACGAAATTATTGAAAGAACGTGGTATCAAGATGCATGACATTATGGGCACCGTATTTGACATTAAACGATTTGCCATTCACGACGGAGGCGGAATCAGAAGCACGATTTTTGTTAAAGGATGTCCTTTGCGTTGCCCTTGGTGCCACAACCCCGAGGGACTTAATAAGAAGATCGAGATTATAAGGAGACCTACGCTGTGTATTAGTTGTAAAATATGCCAAAGCATTTGTAGCGAGGGAGCAATTCACAGCATAGATAGCGAAATTTGCATTGACCCCGGCAAATGTGTCCGCTGTTATAAATGCACAGAAAACTGCCCTTCGCTTGCGTTGCATGCAAACGGCAGGCTCATGAGCGCAGGTGAAGCTGTAAATGAGTTATTAAAGGATATAGAGTTTTTTAAAGAGTCGGGAGGAGGCATTACACTTTCGGGAGGAGAGGCTCTTTTGCAGAGCGATTTTTCCTTTGCAGTCGCACTTTTAGCTAAACAAAGCGGGGTTCACACCGCTATTGAGTCCTGCCTATATGCCGACCGCTCGGTGGTTTATAATTTTATGGATGTAATTGATAAGTTTATTGTAGATATTAAAATTTTTGACGAAACCGTTCATAAAAAGATAACAGGAAAAAGCAACGTCTGCATACTTAATAACTTTGAAATGCTGGCAGAAAATGATATGGACATCTTAGTTAGAGTTCCTCTTATCCCGGGATACACCGATTCAGACGCAAATTTAGTTTCGATTGCAAACTACGTCTCCAAGGTATCAAGCGGAACAAAAATCGAACTTCTCAACTACAACCCGTTTGCCGCAGGCAAGTATTTCGGCAATGAGGGCGGCTTAAAAGACATCAAACCGCTTAGCATCGCCGAATTTAACAGAAAAAAACAGATTGTGCATGATATAACAGACAATCTCGTTTGTACTTAGTTCTCCTAAATATCTTCATTGTTTATTCGTTTTTATTAACTGTAATACGTCACCTCCTGTAATACGCTTTGCCGCTGTATTACAGGAGGTGTTTAATGTTTATTATTTATACGCCCAATTTAGCCTTGCGCTTTAGCTCGCCCTCTGTAAAGTTCTTTACAGGAGTGTAGCCGGGAAGGGGAAGGATGCTCTCGTTAATCGCATCGAGCAACCACGAACCCTGCGGGAAGAATTCTTCGTCGAATTCGAAGGGAGGTGTTATCCAGTTTTCCGCACCCACGACTATCGGCGGTGCGTCGAGATAGTCAAACGCAAACCTCGAGATATTCGCCGCGACGTCGTTTAGGAACGAACCTCTTGCACAAGCGTCGGACACGAGCAGAACTTTGCCCGTCTTCTTCACGGATTCGATAATCTTGTCGTAATTTAGCGGAACCATGGAGTGCAGGTTTATGACCTCTGCATTCATGCCGTACTTTTCAAGTTCTTTTGCTCCGTCAAGTGCGCGGTAAAGTGCCGCACCGATTGTAAGAATTGTGATATCGCTGCCCGTCTTCGCCATGGTGACATCGCCAAACTCTATTTCATAGCTTTCAGCAGGCACACCACCTTCGTTAAACTGTTCGCCGATGTCGTACAGTCTCTGGCTTTCAAAGAACACGACGGGATCCGTTCCGTTTAGTGCGGAGGTAAGAAGTCCTTTTGCCTCGTAGGGAGTTGCGGGGAAGCAAACTTTCAGCCCTGAAATGTGTGCCGCAAGCGCTACCCAATCCTGTGAGTGTTGTGCGCCATACTTTGAACCGACAGAGACTCGCAGTACCACGGGCATTTTGAGGATTCCCGAACTCATCGCCTGCCACTTTGCCATCTGGTTGAAAATTTCGTCGCCTGCACGACCCATAAAGTCTGCATACATGAGCTCCGCCATTACACGACCGCCACAAAGCCCGTATCCAACCGCCGAACCTACGATAGTCGCTTCGGAAATCGGTGAATTAAAGAGTCTCGAATGAGGAATAACTTCCTTTAAATCGCGGGTGATGGTAAATGCACCGCCCCACTCACGCACATCCTCGCCGTAGCAGATGAACGTCGGGTCTTCGTAGTATTTGTCGATAATCGCCTCGGAAATAGCATCCCTGTAGTTGATCATCTTGAGTTTTGGCACGGGCTTTCCGTCTTTGGTCATAGACCGCTCTTTTTTTGCGAGCTGCTGAACTCTTGCACCCTCTTCTTTTGGTGCAAGGACATTTGGCTTGTCCTCGCTCATTTTAGGACGCTTTTCGTTTGAGAACATGAGGTTTTCGACAAATCGGCTGTCCGTTTTTAAATCGAGATATGGCGAAATTTCCTTGTCCGAAGCAAGTCTGCATATTCTGTCTATGCGAGCCGATGTTTTTTCCCAAATCTCGTCGAATGCGCCGTCCTTTGCTACCTTTGCCTTGACAAGCGACTCACGGAATGTGATGCAGGGATCGACCGCCATCCAAGCATCCATCTCCTCCTTGGTTCTGTATGCATTGGAATCCGAAACCGAGTGTCCCGAATATCTGTATGTAGTAACGTCAAGAAGTGCCGCGCCCTCGCCCGCAAGCACGATCTCCTTTTTCCTCTTATATGCGTCGATGACGGCGAGCGGGTTGTAGCCGTCCACACGTTCTGCGTGCATCTGGTTGGGAGTGATTCCTGCGCCAAGTCTTGCCAGCACGTCGTATGCCATCGTTTCGCCCTTTGTCTGACCACCCATGCCATATGAATTGTTCCAAACGTTGAAGATTAGGGGAAGTCCGCCGGGATTTTCCCAAAGCTGTTTATATTGATCCATGCAGGCGA